>JAFXMA010000130.1 GCA_017530725.1 Bacteroidales bacterium | reverse complement strand
GTTGTACTCCTGCACGTACTCGGCGATGGCGTTCATGATCTGGTTCAGCATCACCTGCTGCTCTTCCTGCATCTCCTGCTGCTTGCGGACGGCATACTCCTGGTAGTCATTCTGCTGCTGCTGGAGTTTCTGGTACTGGGCCTGGGCCACGGACGAGGTCAGGAGACCCTTGTCCATCTTGTTCTGGAAGTCGTTGGCGTCTTTCTGGAGTTTGTTGCCGCGGCGGTCGATTTCGGACTGGATGCCCGAGACCTTGGTCTCCACGACGCTGCGGAGGTCATTCGCCATATCGTAATTCTCGACGACCTTGTCGATGTTGAAGAACACGATGCTGCCGGCGGCGGCGGTGGTGTCGGCCTGGGCGGCGGGAGCGGTCGTGGAGGTCGCGTTGTTGCAACCATTGAAGAGGAGGCCGGCCAGGAGGGCGGCGCTGAGGATGGAAACGATTCTTTTCATTATGTTACAGTTAATATTTTCGGTACAAGGATACAAAGATAACTATTTTTTGCGGATTTCCGCAAGGTAGGCCGCAATCGTACGCTCCAGGCCCATGTAAAGGGCGTCGCAGATGATGGCATGGCCGATGGAGACTTCGTCCGTCCACGGGATGGTGCGGATGAAGTAGGCCAGGTTCTCCAGGGACAGGTCGTGGCCGGCATTGAGCCCCAGCCCGCAGGCGCGGGCGGCCTTCGCCGTCTCCAGATAGCGGCTGATGGCGGCCTCCGGGCCCATGGGGTATTCCGCGGCGTAGTCGGCCGTGTACAGTTCCACGCGGTCGGCCCCGCAGGCGGCGGCGCCTTCGGCCATCCCCGGATCGGGGTCGATGAAGATGGAGGTGCGGATGCCGCGGGCCTTGAATTCCTGGCAGATCTCGGTCAGGAATCCCTTGTTAGCCAGGGTGTTCCATCCGGCGTTGGAGGTGATGGCGTCGGGGGCGTCGGGGACCAGGGTCACCTGGTCGGGGACGACTTCGTCCACGAGGTCCACGAAGGACGGAATCGGGTTCCCTTCGATGTTGAATTCGGTCGTGACGAGGGGACGGATGATGCGCACGTCGCTGTAGCGGATGTGCCGCTCGTCGGGACGCGGGTGGACGGTGATGCCCTGTGCGCCGAAACGCTCGCAGTCGAGGGCGGCCTTGGTCACGTCCGGCATATTGCCGCCCCGTGCGTTGCGCAGGGTGGCTACCTTGTTGATATTTACGCTCAGTCGGGTCATGTTTCGCTGTTTTTCGCGACAAAAATAGTGATTTTTATAATTTAAAGTGTTATTTTTGGCGGCTGAATTGTATCTGACGAATGAAAATAGGTTATTTCATCCTGAACGACGGATTGCGTGAAGACCCGGCCGTTTGCAAGTTGCTTTCCGACCTGGAGGCCGCTTCCTATGAGGTATATGAGGTCCGGAACAAGAACGACATCCGTCCGGAGACGGACCTGGTCCTGTCGATGGGCGGCGACGGTACGTTCCTGTCCGCGGCGCATGTGGTGTCCGACATCGGCATCCCCATCCTGGGCGTGAATTTCGGCCGCATCGGCTTCCTGTGCGAGAACCGTCCGGAGGCCGTGCTCAAGGCCCTGATGGAAGGGGACTTCAACATCGAGTACCGGACCGTCCTCAATGCGACGCTCAAGGGCCCGAACGCCCGCAAGAACATCGGGATGCTGCCTTATTCGGTGAACGAGGTCTCCATCCACCGCAAGGGCGCTTCCGTCCTCGGGATCCGCGTGTCGGTGGACGGGGAAACCCTCCCGACCTACTGGGCCGACGGCCTCATCGTCTCCACCAGTTCCGGTTCCACGGCCTATTCCCTCAGTGCGGGCGGTCCTATCTGCATGCCCGGCACGAAGGTCCTCGTCATCACCCCGATCGCGCCGCACAACCTCAACGTGCGCCCGCTGGTCCTTCCGGAAACCTCGAAGGTGGACATCGCTTTCGAGAGCCGGGAAGGCATCGCCGTGATGGCGACCGACAACCGCAACCTGGAAATCGAACAGGATTGGACCATCCATGTCGAGATGGCACAGTTTTCGCTTAAGCGTATCCGTCTCGCCGAGACCGGTTTCGTCCGGGCGCTTACTTCCAGGCTGTTCTGGGGCGAGGACATGAGAAACAACGGATAATCGTATGGACAATGTACCGCAGCACGTCTCCATCATCATGGACGGTAACGGCCGTTGGGCGCAAGCCCGCGGGAAGGAGCGTGTCCACGGCCATGTAGCAGGGGTGGAAAGCGTCCGCGCCTGCACGGAGGCGGCCGTCGAGGCAGGGGTGAAGTACCTCTCCCTCTACGCCTTCTCCGAGGAGAACTGGAACCGTCCCGAGGCGGAGGTGAACCGCTTGATGGAACTGATGATGGAAGCCATCCACAACGAAGTGAAGACGCTCCTGGACAACGGGGTGCGTTTCGTCGTGCTCGGCAACCGCGCCCGGCTCTCCGACCGCCTCAACGCCGCCATCGACGCCCTGATGGAGAAGACGGCCGCCTGTGCGCGGATGACGCTCATCGTCTTCCTCAGTTACAGCGGCCAGTGGGATATCCTGCAGGCTGTGAAGAAGGCTGCGGCCGAAAGGGGGAGCGAAGGCGTCCAGTCCATGACGGCCGGTGATTTCGCCGGCTACCTCGTGACCGCCGGGATTCCGGATCCGGACCTGCTGATCCGTACCTCCGGGGAGCAGCGGATCTCGAACTATCTTCTCTGGCAGTGCGCCTATACCGAATTCGTCTTCTCCGATGTCCTGTGGCCCGATTTCCGGAAGCCGGAGTTCCGCGCCGCCCTCGAAACCTACGCTTCGCGGGACCGCAGATATGGAAAAGTGAAATAAAAGAGTTATCTTTGCAGGATAATGAGAAGAATGATGACGTTACGCAAGATAGCCTGCCTCCTGCTGCTCGGCCTGACGGGTCTCTCCCTCAGGGCCCAGACGGGGCGGGAATCCATCGAAATAGATTACGGCAATCCGAAGACCTATGTCATCGGAGGTGTCGGTGTGGAAGGCAACCAGTACTTCGGTGAGAACCAGGTCCTCCAGTTGACGGGTCTCCGCAACGGCATGCAGATCACCGTTCCCGGCGAGGAAGTGACGGGCATCGTCAAGCGCCTCGTCGCCCAGCGTTTCTTCGAGGACGTGGCCATCGTCGTGGATTCCCTCAGCGCCGCGAAGGACACCGCCTGGTTCAAGATCGTCATCAAGGAGCGCCCCCGCGTCTCCCGCTGGACCTACTCCGGCGTCAAGTCCGGTGAGCGGAAGGACCTGCAGGAGCGCCTGAACCTCCGTCCCGGCCGTGAGTTCTCCGACTATGTGCAGAAAACCTCCGAGGACATCATCAAGCGCTATTACAAGGAAAAGGGCTACCTCCTGTGCGAGGTGGACACCCAGGTCCAGAAGGATACGATGATCCGCAGCGCGATCCGGGTGAACTTCGACGTGAAGAAGGGCGAGAAGGTCCGCATCAAGGACATCAACTTCTCCGGCAACAAGGACGTGTCCGAATACAAACTCGCGAAGTCCATGAAGGACACCCACTCCGCCAAGTGGTACAACTTCTTCAAGTCCAAGAAGTTCAAGGAGAAGGAATACCAGACGGACCGCAAGACCGTCCTGGAAGCCTTCAACGAGGCCGGCTACCGCGACGCCCGCCTGGTGCGGGACTCCATCTACTACGAGGATCCCAAGCACCTCGCGATCGACATGGTCTTCGACCAG
>JAFXMA010000018.1 GCA_017530725.1 Bacteroidales bacterium | reverse complement strand
GCCCATCACCAGCCGGTATACGGTTCCGTCGGATTCGCTTACAGCCAGACCGCAATAGAGTTTCACTTCGGTTCCGTAGACGGGACTGAAAGGGGAGTAGCGGTCCCCGTCCATTGCTCAATGCGGGTGACGTCCATAATAATGGGACGTCACCCGCATTTCCATCTCTTCGTCATTCCGGGCGAAGCGAAGCAATCTAGGCCAGCGCTTCGGCGAGGATGGAGACCGGGTGCTTGACGGGGTAGTCCGTGGACATCTCGAGTTGCCATTTGCAGGTTTCGCAGTCGCAGGCGACGAAGTCGGGGTTTACGGACTTGATCTGGTCGAAGAGGGGTTTGCCGATGGCCTGGGAGGATTCGTAGTTCTCTTTCTTGAAGCCGTAGGTGCCCGAGATGCCGCAGCAGTTGGAGTCGAGGAGGGTGAATTCCACGCCGGGGATCATCTTCAGCAGTTCGGTGGAGAAGATGCCCCAGCCCAGTTTCTCCAGGTGGCAGGGGATGTGGTAGGCGATGCGGGCGCGGTAGTTCTCCTTGAATTTCAACTGCGCCTGGCCGGATTCGATGAGTTGGTAGATATACCGGGTGGCCAGGAGGACGGAGTCCTTGATGCCGCTGTTGTCGACCTGCAGGAGCCCCGGATACTCTTCGCGGATGGTCATCGTGCAGGTGGAGGAGGTGGTGAGGACCTTGAGCCCGGCGTCCACGGCCTTCTGCAGGACATCCACGTTGTGTTTCGCGTTCTTCGCGGCCTTCTTGGACATGCCGTTCGCGATGAGGGCGACGCCGCAGCACTTTTCCTTGTCCAGCAACTGGACGCCGATGCCGAGGGCGTTCATCACTTTGACGAAGTCCTTGCCCAGTTGGGGGTAGTTGTAGTTCACGTAGCAGCCGTGGTAGTAGGCGACCTGCTTGTCAAACTTCGCCTGCTCCTTGGCGCGGCGCTTGAGCCAGCGTTCGAAGCTGCGGCCGCTGTACTTCGGGAAGGTGCGGTGCTTGTCGATGGCGAAGGTCGCGTCAAGGACCGCTTTCGTGACTCCGAGAGCTGTGGTGCCGTTCACGATGGGCGCGAAAGGACGGGCAAGTTTGCCCATGAAATCCGTGTTTGCCAGTACGACGTCTCGGAGCCTGGGCTGCGCGTGGTCGTACTTGATGCGGGCGGACTGGATGATGTCCGCCACCTTCACGCCGGACGGGCACACGACCTCGCAACGCTTGCAGTTCAGGCAGTACTTGAGCGCCTGGTTGAAGAAGTACGGATCCTTGAGGCGGAGCCGTTCTCCGTCGGGACCGGCCTGTTTGGGGCCGGGATAGCGCGGATTCACCGGCACGACCGGACAGTAGGCCGTGCAGATGGTGCACTTCATGCATTCCTCGAAATTATGCGCGCTGGCGGTGTATTCCTGCAGTTTCATACGTTCCCTCCTTTGATGGTGTCCACGACCGCAAAGGCCGTCCGGATGGCGAGCCCGGCCGCCGTCCCGTAATCCTCTTTTCTCGTGCCGCCGAGCACGGAGCCGATGCAGAACAGGTTCTTCATCGGTTCGCCGTCCTTGACGGCATGCAGCGACGCGTCGGTCTTGACGCCGAAGTCCATGAACGGCTGCTCCGCGAAGAAGTCCGCGTCGTACCAGTCCTTACGCTCTTCAGGATAGTCGATGTCCAGGCCGAACAGGGGTTCGAACACCTGCGTGGGCGTAGCGGCAAGGCCTTTCGAGAAGTAGCCGCCGGAAGCGAGGATGAAGTGATCGGCGAAGAGCCGGGCGGTGTCCAGGTTCCGGGTGGTGATGCTGGAGACGACCCCTTCGTGCAGGGCGGCGGAGGTGACTTCGTCCCCCATCAGGAAGGTGCCGCCCAGCACCTCGAAACGTCGTTTCAGCAGCATCTGGGTGCGGATGCCCGGCACGGACGGGGGCATCGTCCCGACGAAGGCGACCCGGGCGGGGAGGGAGGTGCGGATCTTGTCCAGCACAGAAGCGTCCTTGAGCCCGAACACCTGCGGCAGGATGATGAGATCCTCGTCTCCAAGCAGGATGCGGATGTCGGCCACGGCCTTTTCCCAGTATTCGTCCATCACACGTGCGATGTTCACTGAGCGCATTTCGCTGGGACTCGTTCTTAAGTGTTCCATCTCAGGCAGGCGCACGAAACGGATCCGGCAGGCAGTGCCGGCCTTTTCCAGCGTTTCCGCAAGGAATGTGCAGTAGAAGTCGTGGAAGCCGGTGAAATTGACGATGAGCGCCTTTTCGGCGATATGTTCCTCCGGGAAAACGGTCACGTCCTCCAGCGTCAGGGAAACGGGCTGGAACTTGCCCATGGGCATGAGTTGCACGCCGTCCAGGGCGTTGGTACGCACGCCGGCCGCCGCGAAGAGGGCGGATATCCGCTCCCGGACCGGTCCGGCGTCCTCGAAGTTTCCGGAGAAGAAGTGCATGGCGTTCTGTCCGGCACTCACGATGGCTACTTTCTGGCCCGCCTCCTGAAGGCTGATGCCCGCGGTGAGGCCCGCCAGGCCTCCGCCGATGATTACCGTATCGAATCTCATACGCCAAGCACGTGTTTATAGACCCACTGCGTGTATTCCGCCTCGCGGAGGGCGTCGCCCCAGCCGATGGGGTACATTCCCTTCCACCGTTCGGTCATGAAGTCCTGGAGGTCCGTCCGGGCGCGCTCGGTGCAGCCGTGCGCCTTGGCCAGCAGGCCGGCGGCGCGGCAGCCGCAGAGTTCGCCCTGGCAGGTGCCCATGCCCACGCGCGTCCGCCTGCGCAGGTCCGTCAGGCCGCTCACGTCCAGCCGTTCGATGGCGGAATTGATTTCCCCGACGGACACTTCCTCGCATTCGCAGATGAGGGACTGGTCCAGCGAATCGGCGGACTGGATCCGGGCGGCGCCGGTCCCGAGGCGTCCCACGGCCGCTTTCTGCACGGTGGTGGGATTCTCCCAGATCATTTCGGCGACTTCCCGGAAACTGTTGCCGCCGGCGCCGGGAAGGGGCGTCACGGCCGTCTCGCAGGCCTTGTCGATGCTGAGTTTCCGGCAGACCAGGTCGGTGGCCATTTCGGCCATCAGCCGGTATGTCATCAGTTTTCCGCCGGTGATGGAAATGAAGCCCTTCACGCCGTCGCGTGTCTCATGGTCCAGGCACACGATTCCGCGGCTGATATTGCGGCCGGAAGGATCGTTGTCGGCACTCACGAGCGGCCGGACTCCCGCGTAAGCGCGCAGGATACGGGTGCTGGCAAGGGCGGGAGCGAGTTTGGCTCCTTCCTCGATCAGGAGATTCACTTCCTCGGGCGTGACATGCACATGGTCACATTCCTCGAACGGAATCTTGGTGGAGGTGGTGCCGATGATGCAGACGGTATCTCCGGGGACCAGGATATCGGCGTTCGCGGGTTTTCGGCAGCGGTTGATGACGATCCCGTTCACCCGGTGGGCGAAGATGAGGAGGGCGCCCTTGGCGGGGAACATGCCGATCTTCACGCCGGCGAGGTCGGCGATGCGCTGGCCCCAGATACCGGCGGCATTGACCGTGATGTGTGCGCGGTATTCGCCGTTCTTGTGGGTCTGGTGGTTGTAGGTCTTCACGCCCACGACCCGGTCGCCGTCCTTGATGAAGCCGGTGACTTCGGTGTACAAGAGGACCTGGGCGCCGTGGAGTTTGGCGTCCACCATGTTGGCGGCGCACAGGCGGAACGGGTCCACGCTGCCGTCGGGAACCTTGACGGCGCCGATGATGTCGGGGTTCATGGACGGTTCCATCCGCAGGGCCTCCTTCGGGTCCACGATCTCCGCATTGATGCCTGCGGCGAGGCAGGATTCGACGAACTTGGCCTGGTAGTTCAGGTCGTCCTCCGGGAGGGTGATGAAGAATCCGTCTGTCTCGTCCACGCAGTGGGACGCGATCCGGCGGAGGATCATGTTCTCGCGGATGCACTCGCTGGCGGACTCCTGGTCGGTCACGGCATACCGGGCTCCGGAGTGCAGGAGGCCGTGGTTGCGGCCGGTCGCTCCGGTGGCGATGTCGTGGCGCTCGATCAGGAGGACCTTCAGCCCGCGCATCGCACAGTCTCTCGCCGTCCCTGCGCCGGTGATGCCGCCGCCGACGATGATGACGTCGTACTCGTTCCTTTTCATCTGATGTTCAATAACTTATGTGTCTGCAGCGACAACCGCCAGCGGGGGTGCCGCAGGATATAGTCCATCGTTTCGGCCGTATTGGAACCGGAGCAGGGCTGCAGGAAATGCGCCTTCGCCGGGAACTCCGCCCATTTCTCCACGTCCGTTCCAAGGTACACGACCTTGATTTCGTCGGCCCTTTCCAGCACGACCGTCCCCTTTCCTTTCAGTCCTTCCACATCTTCCTTCGGGCTCACGGTCACCCAGTCGACCCCGGCCGGCAACCGCCTGGTCCCATTGGTCTCCACATGGATCCGGAACCCTTTTCCGTGCAGCGCTTCGACCAGGGTGCCGTCCAACTGCATCGACGGCTCTCCGCCGGTCACGCACACTTTGCGGCAATCTCCGCCAGCCTTGACAACCTCCGCTACGATATCCTCCGCCCCCATCTCCCGGAAACCGCCGTGGTCCGTATCACAGAACGGACACGCCAGGTTGCATCCGGAAAACCGCACGAATACCATCGGGGTCCCGGTCCAGAATCCCTCGCCTTGCAGCGAATAGAATATTTCGTTGATCCGGTACATCAGTCGCGCTCGTAGGCGGCCATGTTCATTTCGGATTCCCAGACCTCGACCTTGTAGGCATTGGGGGTGTTGTCGCAGATCCAGCGGGCGATGTTTTCGGCCGTGGGGTTCATCGGAAGGACCTCGTTCAGGTTCCTGTGGTCCAGGGCGCCCTCGATCCTTTTCTTGATGAGGGTGAAGTCGGTGACCATGCCGTCCTGGTTCAGGGTCTCGGCCTTGCAGTAGATCTTGACGATCCAGTTGTGGCCGTGGAGGTCCTCACACTTGCTCTGGTAGGAGAGCATCAGGCTGTGGGCGGCCGATATCTCGAGTCTTTTGCAAACGTAGTACATAGGGGTCAATCTTCATATTCGGTGGGGTCGAAGCCCGCGAGGGCCTCTTTCCGTTCGGTGCAGGTCCCGCAGCGGCCGCAGTGCTTTTCGCCGCCCTTGTAGCAGGAGTAGGTGAGGGCATAGTCGATGCCGAGGGCGCGGCCGCGGAGGGCGATGTCACGCTTGGTGATGTTGCAGTAGGGGGAGACGATGCGGACGCCGTTGTAGGTGCCGGCTTCGGCGGCGCGGTCGAACGCATCCACGAATTCGGGCCGGCAGTCCGGATAGATGGCGTGGTCGCCGGCGTGGTTCGCCAGGAGGACGGTGTCCAGGTCGTAACTCTCCGCGAGGCCGGCGGCCACGGCGAGCATGATGCCGTTGCGGAAGGGAACGACGGTGGACTTCATGTTGTCATCGGCATAACTGCCTTCCGGAATCTCGCCTCCCGAAAGGAGCAGGTCGCTCCGGAAATACCGGCCGATGAATTCCAGGGGAATGACCATGTGCTTGATTCCCAGGAGTTTGCAGTTTTCCTTCGCGCAGGCGATCTCGCGCGCGTTGTGCTTGGAGCCGTAGTCGAAGGTCACGGCCAGGGCGATGCTGTCCCTGTACTCATACAGCAGCGTCGTGCTGTCCAGCCCGCCGGAGTAGATCAGGATCGCTTTCATTCCGTCTTGCGGCCGCAACGGGCGATGATGGCGTTAACGGCCTTCCGGGCGGAGGCCACGGCTTCGACGACGGTCTTCGGGCCCAGGACGAAGTCGCCGGCGGCGAAGACATTGTCGATGCCCGGGAGATTGACCTGCCCCTCTTCCGAGACTTCGGGCCAGCCCCAGCGGTCCAGCACCGGGTTGCAGCCGGCGAGGACGGTGAAATCGGGCTTCTCGCTGATGGCCGTGAGGAGGGTGTCGCAATCCACCTCATGCTCCGTCCCCTCGATGATGCGGGTCACGACCTTCCCCGTTTCGGGATCGGTCTCGTTCTCGCAGTCGCAGAAGACGACGCTGCTGGTGTGGACCTCGACGGGTGCCTGGAAAACGCGGATCTTGACGCCGTCGCGCTGGGCTTCCTTGATTTCCAGCGGGTTCGCGGGCATGTTCCCGTAGTCCTTGCGGTAGTAGATCCAGGTGTCCGCCCCGAGGCGAGCGGCCGTACGGCTGGCATCCATCGCCACATTGCCGCCGCCGATCACGATGACTTTCTTCCCCAGGTCGAAGGCCTCGGGATTCCGGAGGAAGGGGAGTGCCTGAAGGCCCTTTCCCTCGCCGGGAATCTGGAGCGTCGCGGGCAGTTCGGCGCCTACGCCGATGAGGACCGCGTCGTACCGGGCGGCGACCCGGTTCAGTTGGATGTCCTTTCCGACCTCGATGCCGCCCTGGAATTCGATGCCCGCATCGCGGATCATCCGCTCGTAGGAATTGACATACTTGCGGTCGAGCCGGAAGGCGGGGATGCCGTAGCGGAGGACGCCGCCGATGCGGGGGTTCCGGTCGGCCATCGAGATCTCGGCGCCGGCCCGGTACAGCCAGACGGCGGCGGCGATGCCCACGGGGCCCGCGCCGATGATGGCGATGCGCTTCCCGGCGAGGATGTCGGATTCCCGCTCCAGTTTGGAACCGAACAGGTAGGCGTCCGAGATTTCCTGCTCGATCTGGTACCACCGGACGGGGATGCTCTTCACGTTCAGGATGCAGTTGCCGTAGCAGAACTGCTTCCAGTCACAGACGCGGGAGGTGATGGCCGTGAGGGGATTGTTGTCGAACAGGAGTTTGCCCGCCTCTTCCAGGCGGTCTTCCCGGTAGAGTTTCATGCACTCGGGAATGGGGGTATGGACCGGGCAGCCCTGCAGGGAGCATTTCGGCTTCTTGCACATCAGGCAGCGCAGCGCTTCGTTGTTTTTCATCGATTCGGTTTGTAAGTTTACTTACAAAGATAGCAAAAATGTGTTACAGGGAAAGTGCGTGGGTGTTTTTTATTTCCTTCATCACGAAGGAGGACAGGATGCTGCCGATGGAGTCGATCGTACCCAGCACGTTTATGATGAATTCGTTGTAGTATTTCATGTCGGGCGCGTGGATTTTCAGCAGATAGTCGTATTCGCCCGAGATGTTGTAGCATTCGGCCACCTGGGGGATTTCCCTGATGATGGAAACGAACCCCCGGGCGGCGTCGCGGCTCATCTGCTTGAGTTTGACGGAACAGAAGATGACGAAGCCCAGGTTCAGTTTCTCGGCGTCCAGGACCGCGACGTACTTCTTGATGAAACCGCTCCTTTCCAACCGTTTCAACCGCTCGAAGACGGGGGTGGTGGAGAGGTTCACGCGGGCGGCCAGTTCCTTGGTGGTCAGGCGGGCGTTCTCCTGCATGCAGCGCAGGATGGCCAGGTCGGTGGAGTCGAGGAGGATTTCATTCATGGCGTAGAATTTTATTCTGTCCTTCAGGCATTTGAAAGGGTACTTTTTCCATACGAGCCCTGTTTTTCTGCAAAAATAGAAATTTTTTCCAATTTTTTTAAGAATGTTGTACAAATAATCCGCAGAACCTATCTTTGCATGGAAAAAACGAACTGAAATGAGCAAGTTGGACACCCTTTGCCTCCATGCAGGCTACACGCCCAAACGCGGCGACCCCCGGCAACTTCCCATCGTGCAGAGCACGACTTTCAAATACGAGACCTCGGACCAGATGGGCCGCCTCTTCGACCTGGAGGACAGCGGTTATTTCTACACCCGTCTCGCAAATCCCACCTGCGACGCCGTCGCCGCCCGCATCAACGCCCTGGAAGGCGGCGTGGGCGCCATCCTGACCTCCTCCGGCCAGGCGGCCAACCTGTTCGCCTGCCTGAACATCTGCCAGGCGGGGGACCACATCGTGAGCCTGAACAACATCTACGGGGGCACATTCAATCTGCTGGGCGTGACGCTCCGGCAGATGGGTTTCAAGGTCACGTTCGTGGACCACAATGCCACGGACGAAGAGGTCGAGGCCTGCTTCCGCCCCGAGACCAGACTCCTCTTCGGGGAAACCATTTCCAATCCGGGCGTGGAAGTGCTCGACATCGAACGTTTTGCCAGGATCGCCCATGCGCACGGCGTTCCGCTGGTCATCGACAACACCTTCGCGACGCCCATCCATTGCCGTCCTTTCGAGTGGGGCGCGGACATCGTCACCCATTCCACGACCAAATACATCGACGGCCACGGAACGACTGTCGGAGGCTGCCTCGTGGACAGCGGCAACTTCGACTGGGAGGCCCATGCGGACAAGTTTCCCGGACTCACCACCCCGGACGCGTCCTATCACGGGCTCACCTATACGAAGAAGTTCGGCCGTGCCGCCTTTATCACCAAGGCCGTTACGCACCTGATGCGAGACCTCGGCTCCGCGCAGAGCCCGCAGAACGCCTTCTACCTGAACCTGGGCCTGCAGACGCTGCACCTGCGCGTCCGCCGCGCTACGGAAAGCGCCCTGAAGGTGGCGCAGTTCCTCCAGGCGCATCCCGCCGTCGCCTGGGTCCGTTATCCGGACCTTCCGGGCGATTCCGAGCATGAGAAGCAGCAGAAGTACCTGCCCGACGGCAGTTGCGGGGTGATGTGCTTCGGTCTCAAGGGCGGACGCGCCTTCGACAACCGCTTCATGGACGCGCTCCGGCTCGTCACCATCGAAACCCACGTGGCGGACTGCTTCACCTGCATCCTGCACCCGGCCTCGCATACGCACCGCCAACTGTCGGACGAACAACTCCGCGCCGCCGGCATCGACCCGGGCCTGATGCGCCTGTCCATCGGCCTGGAGGATGTCGATGACATCATCGCCGACCTGACCCAAGCCCTTGACGCCGCTGCCGAATGATCCGCCACGAACTCACCGTCCGACTCGAACTCGAAGCCGGGGGCGTCCTGCCCGCGGCGCGAGTCGTATATCATACCTCGCAGGAGGCCTGGGACGGGCGCCGGAAGGTCGTCTGGATCTGCCATGCCCTGACCGCGAACAGCGATCCGGAGGACTGGTGGCCGGAGATGGTGGGCCCCGGAAAGGTCATCGACACGGACAGGGATTTCGTCGCCTGTGTCAATATGCTCGGTTCCGCCTATGGTTCCGAAGGCCCGGCGCGGGTGAATCCCGAGACGGGACGGCTTTGGCTGCTGGACTTCCCGAAGGTGACCGTCCGGGATATGGTGGCCGCGTCCATAGAAGTCCGCAAGACGCTGGGAATCGACAAGATAGACCTTCTTATCGGAAGTTCCATCGGCGGTTTTCAGGCCATCGAGTGGGCCGTAACCGAACCGGATCTCGTCCGTCGCTGCGCATTCATCGCCACGGCGCCCAGGATCAGTCCGTATGCCACGGCGACGGTGGAAGCCCAGCGGATGGCCCTCGAGGCCGATCCCACCTTCCGGGCCGCGAAGGACCTGGCCGGCGGGCGGGAAGGGCTGAAATGCGCCCGCGCCCAGGCCCTGATCTCCTACCGCAGTTTCGAGGGGTACGGCCTCACCCAGGCCGAACCGGATCCCGATACGCTCTTCGCCGGCCGCGCCGCTTCCTACGAGCGCTACCAGGGCGAGAAACTGGTCCGCCGCGACTTCGACGCCTATTCCTATTACACGCTCTGCAACGCCATGGACAGCCACAACGTGGGGCGGGGAAGGGGCGGCGTCGCCGCGGCCCTGGCCCGCATCAAGGCCCGCACGACGGTCGTCGCCATCGACTCCGACAACCTGTTCCCCTGCCGGGAAGCACGCGTCTGGGCTCCGCTCATCCCCGGCGCCGAATACATTGAAATATCATCCGCCTTCGGCCATGACGGCTTCCTGCTGGAGACCGCCCGGCTGTCGGCCATCCTTATGAAATAGAATCCATGCAAGTACTCAAGTTCGGAGGCTCTTCCGTAGCCTCATCCGAAGCGATGCTTCGGGTCATCGATATCGTCCGCAAGGCCCTCGAGGAAGACCGCACCATCGTGGTCTCCTCGGCCGTGTATGGATGTACGGACACGCTGGTCGAAACAGGCCACAAGGCCGCCGTCCGGGACGAGTCCTACAAGGAACTCATCAGCGGGCTTCGGGAGCGTCATCACGCCATCATCGACGGGCTCCTGCCGGAAGGCTACCGGGAGCAGACGGCCGCTGCCGTGGACAGACTGTTCGAGTCGCTGGAAGGCATCACCTACGGGGTGTATCTGCTGGGCGAACTGAGTCCGGCGAGCCTGGACGCCATCGAAAGTTTCGGGGAATTGCTCTCCTCCACCATCCTGACGGACAAGTTCCAGTCGCTCGGAATCGCCTGCCAATGGCTGGATTCCCGGACGCTGGTGCAGGTGAAGGATGGCGCCGTGGACGAGCCTGAAACCTGCGCCCGGGTGTCCCGGGCCGTGAATTCGAACCCGCATGTGGAACTGTTCGTGGTTCCTGGCTTCATCGCCTCGGACGGGAACGGACGGGTGACCACGCTCGGCCGCGGCGGCTCCGATTTCACGGCGTCGCTGGTGGCCGTGGGCATCCACGCCCGCCGCGTGGAGATCTGGACCGATGTCCCCGGCATCATGACCGCCAATCCGAAGGTGGTCCCGACGGCCCGCCCCATTCCGAACATTTCCTACCGGGCGGCGCAGGAACTGTCCCACTTCGGGGCCAAGGTCATCTATCCGCCGACCATCCAACCCGTTGTGGAAGAGGGGATTCCGATCTATGTCAAGGATACGTTCCACCCGGACGAACCGGGGACGATCGTGGAGCGGAACCCGCCGCGGGTGCGGGAGGGCGTGATCGGCATCGCCCATTCCGACCACATCGCCCTCATCTCCCTCGAGGGGAGCGGCATGGTGGGCGTGCCGGGCTTCTCGTCCCGCCTGTTCGATGCGCTGAGCAGGAAGGGCATCAACATCATCCTCATCACCCAGGCCTCGTCGGTCCATTCGATGTGCATCGCGATTGCCGAGCAGGATGCCGATGCGGCGCGCGAAGCGGCGGACAACTGCTTCGCCTATGAGATATCCCTGGGGAAACTGAACCCGCTGAAAGTGGAGACGGGATTCTCGCTGGTGTGCCTGATCGGCGACGACATCCTGGGGCACAGCGGCGCCACGGGACGGATGCTGGCGGCCCTGGGGGCGCACAGCGTCCCGGTGCGCGCGACGGCCCAGGGATCGTCCGAACGGAACATCTCCGTGGTGGTCCCCTCCGTCCGGGCCGAGGTGGCCATCCGGGCTATCCATCGGGAGTTCTTCGATAAGTGGAGTAACAAGGTAATCCATTTGTTCATAGCCGGTTATGGACGCGTAGGTAAAGCGTTGGTCCAGATGCTTTCGGACAATGCGGCTTCCATTGCGAAGCGCTCCGGAAAGGAACTCCGGGTATGCGGCCTGGCGAACAGCCGGCGGTATGTGATCGATACGGAAGGCATCGACCTGACGAAGGCGAAGGAGCGGCTGGATGCCGGTACGCCGGGCGCAGGTTACATCGATGCGCTCGCGGACCTCTCGCTGGAAAACTCCATCTTCGTGGACTGCACGGCGAGCGGGGAGATCGGCTTCCGGTATCCCGCGCTCTTCCGGAGCGGCTACAGCGTGGTGGCTTGCAACAAGATTCCTTTCTCCGGCACCTTCGCCCAATTCAAGGCGCTGCAGGAGCAGGCGCACAAGGCGGGCGTGTCCCTGCGTTATGAAACGACCGCCGGCGCCGCCCTTCCGGTGCTGGTCACGCTGGACCGCGTGGTCCAGTCGGGAGATACCCTGGTGCGCATGGACGCCGTCCTTTCCGGTACGCTTAACTATCTGATGGACAATTATACAGGAAGCGGATTTGAAGAACTGGTGGAGGATGCCCGCCTGAAGGGATACACCGAACCGGACCCGAACATCGACCTGAGCGGGAAGGATGTCCTGCGGAAAATCCTGATCCTCAGCCGTCAGGCCGGCATCCCGCTGGAGGAGTCCCAAGTGACCCTCGAACCCATCCCGGCCGACATCGCCGACCGCTATGCCGCGGCTGCCGCCCAGGGCCTGAAACTCCGTTACGTCGCTTCCGTCGATGCCGAAGGCCACGCGACGGTTGGTCTGCAGGCCGTGGGCCCCGACAGCCCGCTGTACGCCCTGAAGGGAACGGACAACGCCATCCTGATCACGACGGGAGACTATCCCTCGCCGATGCTCATCCAGGGTGCGGGTGCCGGCACCCGCCAGACCGCCGGCGGCCTCCTGAACGACATCATGCTCTCTATCTGACGGTTTGCTAACTGTTTGAGCGGCACAATAGTTGCGGCATTTTTCCAGCGCAGGCCTCCATGCAGAATACCTCGCTGTCCATGTACGGTTTGTACCCATGCCAAAGATCAGACACAGCATTTCCATCCTCCTTTTCGTGCTGCTGTCCCCGCTGGCCGCCATCGGCCAAACGGGCCTTCCCATCTATGACCGGCTCACGCAGCAACGGACCGTGTTTCCCCTGGAACGGGTGTATGTCCATACCGATGCGGAAGATTACCTGCAAGGGGACCGCATCTGGCTCAAGGCCTACCTGATGGACGAGGTGGACCATACCCCGGTGGACAGCACCCTGTACGTGTATGCCGAACTGTTCGACAGGAACGGCGATCTGGCCCGGAGGGTCAAGTTGCTGCGGCGTCAGGGCGCTTTCTATGGGTATCTGGACATCCCGGAGGACTTCCTCTCCGGCGAAGCCTACCTCCGCGCCTACACCCGGTTCATGGCTGCCGCTCCGGAAACCGCCTTTACCAAACGGATCGCAGTCGGCCGTGAAAGGATCCGGGAGGCGGCTCCGGCCTCATCCGACGGCGACCTGACCGTCCGCCGCCGGCCGCATGGATTCCAGTTGAAGGACCGCTCGAAAGAACTCCGGTACCTGCTGGCGCTGCGTGGCGGTGACATCTATTACCTGGGCGGGATCGGGAAAGGCCGTTCCGTATCCATTCCGGACGATGTGCTGCCGGACGGACCGCTGGACTTCCTGGTCGTGGACCGGAAAGGGACGGTGCTGTCGCAGGAGGCGGTTTCCCTGGACAGGGGAGCGGAGCGGTGCCCTGTTCCGCTGGAACTGGACCGTCAGCGCTACCGGGGCGGAGAAACCGTTACGCTCCAGGTCGATACCACGGCGCTTCATGTGGGTGAGTTGCTGGATCTGTCGGTATCCGTAACCTGCCGTCCGCTCATCGCCCGGCATCTTCCGGCGTCCATTAGCGGCTATGTGCTGGGACAAACGCTCGGATTCGATTATGCCGGCGCCTTGAAAGGTGCTGTGCGCGTTCCGGGCCGGCGGGAAGCGACGGCGACGCTGTCCGGGACTGTCCGGACCGAACTGCTCGGCCGGCCCGTGAAGGATGCCCGCATCGGCCTGGTCTCGCCCGAAACCGGCATGCTGGACATGCAGATGAGCGACCCCGGCGGCCGGTTCCGTTTTGACGGGCTGGATTACCCGGCGGGAACGCGCTATCTCTTGAAATCGACCGACCGGCAGGGGAAGGACCGGTATCGGCTGGAGTTGGACGAGGAATCCTTCCCCGCTTTCAGCGTCCCCCGGAACCCGTATGCGACCGCTTTGGACGATACGCTGCAGGTCGTCTATGCCGATGACGACAGTCCTTTCGGGACCCTGGCCCTGGAATCCGCCGGCGTGACGACGACCACGGACGGCCCGCCGCCCACGGGTTTCAACCGGCAGGCCGACTACGCCGTCACGCTCCGTCAGATCGAGAGCCGCGGCTACGCGAACCTGTATGAACTGCTGCTCGAGGTTCCCGGCGTCTTCATCCGGGAGGGAAAGGCCTACATCCGTGCCGCCGTTTCCATCAAGGCCGATGTCCCGGCCGCCCTGGCCGTGGACGGAACCATCCTGGAAGGGGAGTACGACCTGGATTTCATCCGGATGCCCGACGTGGCCCGCGTGGATATCTTCAAGACCGGAAAAACGGTCCTGTGGGGCCCCCGGGGCGGTGGTGGCGTGATCTCCATCACGACCAAGGCCGGCAACCTGGACACGGAACTGCTCCATGCCGGAGAGACGGTGCATCAGACCGCCTGTCCCCTCGGCTATCAGCGAGCGTCCGATTTCTCTTCCGCCACCGCATACCGCAACAAGCGGACGGTTTACTGGAATCCGCTCCTGGTGTCCGATACCGTGTCTTTCACCCTGGGAGACGTGCCCGGGACATATCTGATCGTCCTGGAAGGCGTCACTTCGGACGGCCGTCTCGTGCACGAGGAACGGTCTTTCGAAGTTTACCCATAAATGGGGATTGTTTTTGAAGGTGATTCACGCTACCTTTGTATCCATGGAAGACGCTCAACTGATCCAACTGATGCAACGTCACGGCGTTAAGCCGACGGCGAACCGCATCGTCATCGCCCGCGCACTCGCCGCGGCCGGACGCCCGATGTCCATGACCGAACTGGAAACCTTGCTGGAAACCATCGACAAGTCCAACGTGTTCCGGACCCTGCAGGCCTTCCGCGAAGCGCATCTGGTCCATGTGCTGGACGACACCGGCGACGGCGTCCGCTACGAACTCTGCCACAGCCACCACGACGACGAGGACGACGACCTGCACGTCCACTTCTACTGTGAAAAGTGCCACCGGACCTTCTGCCTGGAGGATATCCCCGTCCCTCCGGTCTCCGTCCCGGGCGGTTTCGCGGTCCAGACCGTGAATTATCTGCTCAAAGGGGTGTGCCCGGATTGCAGGTCCTGAATCACGAGCGAAGCGAGGGTGAGGCCGAAGGTGGCCGTCACCGTTACCAGGGAGCCGTTATGGCTCCTTTTTTCGTAGCGGAGTTCTTCCGGGAGGGCGGTGTCGGCACCGCGGTTGGGGAGCAGGTCCTCGTCATAGACGCAGAGGAAGTCCCTGGAGGGGAGGGTGCCCGCTTTCCGGAGTTTCTTGCGGAGCATCGCGCCGAGGGGACAGCCGCGGACTTCCCAGAAAGAGGCGACGCGCACATGCGTGGGATCGACCTTGCAGGCGGCGCCCATCGACGAGAAAAAGACGGCAGGCGTGGCCGTGGCACGGAGGATGAGGGCCGCCTTGTCCGACAGGGCGTCGATGGCGTCGATGACGTAGTCGTATGTCTCCAGTGCGAAATCGGCGGCGGAAGCATCCGTGAAGCGTGCCTGGACCGCCTCGATGCTGGCTTCGGGATTGATGTCCAGCAGCAGTTCCTTCAGGATTTCGACCTTCGGACGGCCGACGGACGAGACCGTCGCCATCCGCTGCCGGTTGATGTTGGAGGGGGCGACGCAGTCCGCATCGACCAGGGTGATGTGCGTGACGCCCGTGCGGACCAGGGCTTCCGCGCACCAACTGCCCACGCCCCCCACGCCGAACACGATGACGCGGACGGACGCGAGCCGGTCCATCACGTCGGCCCCGAGCAGGAGTTCCGCCCGGTTGAAAATCGCTTTGGAGGAGGGATTCATCGGGCCAGCCAGCCGTCCAGCCGGTCACGGACATCGCGCCAGACGCTTTCCCGGCCGATCTCGTTCAGGATCTCGTGGCGCATGTTGGCATAGACCTGGCTGGTCACTTCCCGGTAGCCCCGGGCGCGGAGGAAACTCACCGCCCGGGAGAACTTCTTGATCGAGATGATGCACGGGTCCTCGGCGCCGGCGATGAAGTGCACCGGCAGGTCCGGTTTCGTAACGTTCCATCCCTCAGTGGAATAGATGTCCTTCATCAGCCGGAAGAGGCCGTTCCGGTAGCCGTTCACCGTGAAGGTGAAACCGCAGAGCGGGTCGTTGTTGTAGGCTTCGACATTGGCCCGGTTCGTGGAGAGCCAGGCATTCTTGATGCCGTCGCCGGCGAACTTCTTGTCGTTGTTCCCGGTGCACAGGTTGGCGAGGAACTGCGAACGGTACCGCTGCCCGCGGAAAAGGCCGATGCAGCCGGCGAGGAAGTCGCCGAGGCCCGCGGCGGGATTCTGGCTGGGGCTGCCGCAGACGACCAGGCCGTCGATGTCCCGGTCATACCGCTTGAGGTAACTGCGGACGATCATCGACCCCATGCTGTGACCGAACAGGAAGCAGGGGAGACCGGGATACTGCGCCTTGGTCCAGACGGTTACGTTGTGGACATCGTCCACCAGGGCCTTCATGCCGCCCTTTCCCATCCAGCCGAGATCCTTCTTGTCGGTGACGGTCTCGCCATGACCGCGGAGGTCGCAGATCACGCAGGCGTAGCCAGCCTGGGACAGGTAGTCCATGAAGGGGATGTAGCGTTCCTTGTGCTCCGCCATGCCATGCACCAGTTGGACGATGGCCTTGGGGGATTCGGGAGCGAGGACGAGGGTGCTGAGTTGGACGCCGTCGGCGGCGCCGGGGACGGTGAACGTTTCCATGGTTACACGAATTTGTCAAAAGCGGGAGGGAGCGGGGACTTGCAGCGTACGACCTCGCCGGAAACGGGGTTCCGGAAAACGAGGGTGGCGGCATGGAGCGCGAGGCGGCGGACCGGGTCCGTCTCGGCGCCGTATTTCTCGTCGCCGGCGATGGGATGGCCGATGTCGGCGGCATGGACGCGGATCTGGTTCTTGCGGCCGCTTTCGAGGGAGAATTCGGCCTTGGTGTACAGCCCCTTGCCGCAATGGACATAGTCCAGGACCTTGTAGTGGGTGATGGCGAGTTGCCCGCCGCGGACTTCGACGGGGGAGGACCAGACCTTCAGCGACTTGGGATTCTCCACGAGCCAACTCTGGATGGCACCGGATTCCTTCTCCACCTTCTTCTCGAGGAAAGCGATATAGCGTCGCTCGATGACGAGTTCCTTCCACCGGCTTTGGAGCACCTCCTTGGCGTGTTCGTTCTTGGCGAAGACGACCAGGCCGGAGGTACCCTTGTCCAGGCGGTGGACGATCCAGATCTTGGCCGTGGACCGGTCGGGGGTGCGTCCGCTGGCGAGGTCTTCCTTCCGGCGGGCGCGGGCGTCCGTCTTCACGTAGGCGTTCAGGATGGCATACAGGGTGGCTTCCTTCTTCCCGGACTTGCTCTGGGAACCTTTGGCGGTTGAGACCGTCAGCAGGCCCGTGGGCTTGTCCACGACGATGTAATCGTTGTCTTCGAAGACGATTTTGACGCCGGTCTTCTCCACTTCCTCGCGGGCATTGGCGCTGCTCTCCCGGGCCATGGAGACGACCTTGGGAAGCACCAGCAGGGCGTCACCGGCCTGCAGGGGAAAATCGAAGGCGGTTTTCTGCGCTCCGTTCACCAGAACCTGGCCCTTGGACAGCATGTTCTTGACGCCGGTCTTGGACTGGGTCGGGAAAATCTCGTACAGGTATTTCAGGAGGGGACTGTCGTGCGCGACGGTAAACTTTTGTCCTGCGGTTCCGTTCATATTTCTTCGATGAGTTCGTGATACTGCTTGGGGATGAGGGCGAGGAAACGGTCCAGGGTGCCGTTGGGGATGAGGATGGTCTCGAGGGACTCGCAGTCGTCGAAAGCGTCCTCGCCGATCGCCTCCAGGCCCTTGTTCAGGCGGATCTGGTACAGGTTGATGCATCCTTGGAAAGCCCGGGGGCCGATGACCCGCAGCGAAGCCGGACAGGTGACCTTCTCCAGGTTCCAGCAGTCGCAGAAGGCTTCCTCGCCGATGGACAGGAGCCCCTTCGGCAGGCGGATGCTCTCGAGGAGCCCGCATTCGTTGAAGGCGGCCCTGCCGATGTGCGTGAGGGTGGAAGGAAGATGTATCTTCTCCAGGAAGGAATCACGCTCGTCCAGCGGGATTTCCTCGCCGATCCTGCGGTCCTCGGCCATGTAGTCCTGGAAGGCGAACACTTCGTCGCAGAGGATGCGGCAGCCTTCCCGGACGGTCACTTCGGGCGGGAAGTTCTCCGCGTCGAGGAGTCTTTCCCCGTCGGCGGAGTAGCAGAGGCGGTTCTCGTCGTCCCAGACGTCGTCTGCCCGTTCTTCGGGGGTGGCGGCCGTGGGGACGCGGAGGATTTCCTGGAGGGTCATTTTCAGAAGTTCTTGACGAATTCGATGTCCTTCTTGAGCATCACTTTCGGCTCCATCACGGAGACTTTCTGGAACAACTTGAACTGGTAGGCGGGGGAGAGGTACACGACGTGTTCGTGCTTTCCCTTGCGCCACCACTTGTAGAAGGCGATGGGATCCGTGTCGTAGGGAATCTTGGCTTCCACTTCGGACGTGTAGCCGGGGAAGTCGATCATCATCTTGAGGCCGGTGATGCGCTTGTAATACTCGTAGTCCGCCCGGCGCAACTTGGAAACCAGGGGGGCCTGCACTTCGATCTGGTCCACCTTCAGCACCTTTTCACGCACGACCATCCGGTGGATGCGGACAGGGTCCACATTCAGCCATTCGCCGATCTTCCGGGTCTCGGGGCCGTTCTCGCCGTCAAGTGTCAGAAAGTCTGCGGAATAGTAGGTTTTTTCCGGGTCAAGCGGATAGGTTTCCATAAAAAATTTTCCAAGTCCATGCAAATATAAGAAAAAAAATTGTCAATTTTTACGAAAAACTGTATATTTGAGGGATTAAAAACGCGAACAACAACCTTTTAACACTCATCTGATATGATTTACAAGATTATCGACATCCAGGGTATCGGCCCTGTCTATGCTGAGAAACTCATCGCTGCGGGCATCGAGACCGTGGACCAGCTCCTCGAGAAGGGCGCCGATCCCAAGGGCCGTCAGGCCATCGAAGAGGCGACCGGTATCGACCACGGCCGTGTCCTCACCTGGGTCAACCACGCCGACCTGTTCCGCGTCAACGGCATCGGCCCTCAGTTCTCCGAACTGCTCGAGGCCGCCGGTGTGGATACCGTGAAGGAACTCCGCAACCGCAACGCCGCGAACCTCGCCGCCAAACTCCTTGAGGTGAACGAAGAGAAGCACCTCTGCCGCCGTGTCCCGGTGGAGAAGGAGGTCGCCAAGATGATCGAGCAGGCCAAGACCCTCGAGCCGGTCGTGACCTACTAGTCACATCCCGCACTCCACAAAGGAGGGTGACTGAACAGTCAGATGACTGATCGGTCACCCTTCTTTTTGGGGAACTATTTACTTGTTGTCCACAGAAACTCCGTAAATAGGATTTTATTTGTATTTTTGTTTCATTCGTTTCAACAACTATAGTTTAGTATGCGACAGGACATTTTTTACATTCTGCTTTATTGTTTGCTTGTCATTTCATGCTCAAATAATACGAGTAGGGTGCCATGGGCTGTTCGCAAATGGCAAAGAGAACATAGAGTGCCTGAAAAGATAATCAAATATAGAATAGAATCGGCACAAAAAGATTCCCTGAGATTCAAGAACATGGTCTTGGAGGAAATGACTGTAAATGCTTGTTTGCTTATAAACGGAATGCCAACTGAAATGTATGAATATGGCGATACAATAGACATTCTTTATGCCGGACCAGAAAAAGCACCGGCGGAGGGAGTTACATACACATTCGTCAGAGATAAGTTTTATTCATATACTGTTGATTGAAGAGCCCGCTTCCCCCCGTCCATTTTGGACAACAGGTATATAATTCCCTCTTTTTTTGTTGTCGGTCACCCTTCTTTTTTGTTGTCGGGTGGCCGGAATGCCTGTTGGAGAGGCCGGCCGGGTGGACTTCCGAGGGGGCTTGTCCTGAAATAGGTTTCTGGATTTGTAAGTTAATGACACACAGTCGGTTGGGTACCCTTTCGATTGCAATTCACTCTGTCTCAAACACTTATAAACCAATCGGTCCCCAACCTCCTCCCCGGCTGAGGGGTTTGGTACGAGGTAATTTGTAACTCGCTG
>JAFXMA010000004.1 GCA_017530725.1 Bacteroidales bacterium | reverse complement strand
ACCATCGCCTTCGGCATGGGCATCGACAAGCCCGACGTCCGGTTCGTCATCCACTACGACATCCCCAAGAGCATCGAGGGCTACTACCAGGAAACCGGCCGCGCCGGCCGCGACGGGCAGGAAGGCCTGTGCATCACGTACTACAGTTACAAGGACATCCAGAAACTGGAGAAGTTCATGCAGGGGAAGCCCGTGGCGGAGCAGGAGATCGGCAAGCAACTCCTGGGCGAGACCGTGGCCTACGCGGAATCCAGCCAGTGCCGCAGGAAACTGCTGCTCAATTACTTCGGCGAGGACTACCCGCAGGACAACTGCGGCTGCTGCGACAACTGCCTCCACCCGAAGGCGAAGTTCGACGGCCGGGAGGAAATGGCCCTCGTCATCGAACTCATCGAAGCCCTCCCGGAGCACTTCAAGATCGAGTACATCGCCAGCATCCTCGCCGGCGTCCCCAACGCCCTCATCAAGTCCTACCACCACGACAAACTGGAACTTTTCGGGGCCGGGAAGGACCATGACGTGCGGTTCTGGTCGGCCGTCATCCACCAGGGCCTCGTGCTGCATTTCCTGGACAAGGACATCGACAACTACGGTCTCATCCGCGCCACCGACGCCGGCCTGGAATTCTTCCTCAACCCGCACGAACTGATGCTGGTGGAGGACCGCACCTTCTCCGCCGAAGGCGACGACGACGACGATGACCCGGCGTCCGTCCGCGGTGGCGGCGGTGGCGACCAGACCCTCCTCGCCATGCTCAAGGACCTCCGGAAAGACGAAGCCCGCAAGCGCGGCCTCCAGCCCTGGATCCTTTTCACGGACCCGTCCCTGGAGGACATGTCCATCCTGTATCCATTGACCTTCGAGGAACTCCGCGGCTGCCAGGGCGTAGGCGAAGGCAAGGCCCGCAAGTACGGCAAGCCCTTCCTGGACCTCATCGCACGCTACGTGGAGGAGAACGACATCCTCCGGCCCGACGACTTCGTGGTGAAGTCCGTCGCCTCCAAGTCCGGCAACAAGGTTTACATCATCCAGAGCATCGACCGCAAGATGGCCCTCGAGGACATCGCCGCCGCGAAGGGGCTGGACCTGGAGGACCTCCTGACGGAAATCGAAGCCATCGTCTCCACCGGCACCCGCCTGGACATCAACTACTACATCGAGGAGAACCTGGACGAGGAGGTCGTGGAAGAGATCTACGACTGGTTCAAGGAAGAAGCCGCCTCCGACTCCCTCGACGACGCCCTCGCCGCCCTCGGCAGCGACTACGAAGACCTCGAAATCCGCCTCGTCCGCATCAAGTTCCTCTGCGAGGTCGCGAATTGAGGGCGTGGTCATGCGGCGCCGGAATGGGCTCTTGTGCCGGCCTTTCCTCCGATTTATCCAGGGGATCCGGTGTCGGTTTCTCTGCCGGCTCCTCCGGCAGTGTTTCCGGCAGGAGGCCGGCGCGGAGGAGGATGAGGCGACGGAGGATGGCGTTCTCGGAACGGCCGAAGGCGGCGGCGAGCGTGGCAATGGAGGCGCCTTCGCGGTACTGCATCACCAGGGTTTCTTCATCGAGGGCGGTCCAGGGCTTGGCGGCAGGTTTCGGGACATAGAGTCCGAGTGACTGGAGTTTCATCCTGACGGCGCCGGGCGAACGGCCCAACTGTTCGGACATGGCTTTCTGCGGGAGGCCGTCGGCGGCCATCGAGCGCAGTTCGTCCACGTCGTCCTCGGTCCAGGGTTCGTTGAACTTGGCGTAGCGTCCCTTCAGTTCACCATACTGTTCGGGAGTGAGGAAGAATGATTTCATAGACAATGAGTTACAATGTCCGGACGACGGACGGGGCGTCCGGGTCCCCGGTCTTTCGATGACGGGGGCAAGTTACGAAGGCGTATCCGCGTTCGCAAAAAGGGAAATGGATAAAGTCGGGAATCGGGTCCGCAGGCGTGTCCAGGGCTGACAGGGCCTCGATTATTTCAACAAAAAACGGGGATTTTTGCGTAAAAAGCCTTATCTTTGAGAATTGAATAACCACATATCGACATGGTAAGAGTAAAACCCTTCGCGGCCATCCGTCCGCCGAAAAACCTGGTCACCGAAGTGGCCGCACCCCCGTATGACGTCCTGAATTCCGAAGAGGCCCGCGCGATGGCCGGGGAAAAGTCCCTCCTGCACATCACCAAGCCCGAAATCGACTTCACCCCCCTCGCCGGCGAGCACGAGCAGCGCACCTACGACAAGGCCGTGGAAAACTTCAAGGCCTGGCGCGCCAAGGGCTGGCTGGTCCAGGACCCGAAACCCATGTACTATGTCTATGCGCAGACGATGGGCAAGCGCACCCAGTACGGCCTCGTCCTCTGTGCCCATACCGACGACTACGCAGAGGGCATCATCAAGAAGCATGAACTCACCCGCAAGGACAAGGAGGACGACCGCATGGTCCATGTCCGCATCCAGAACGCGAACATCGAACCGGTCTTCTTCGCCTTCAAGGACAATGCGGAACTCGGCGGGATCGTTGCGAAAGCCGCCGCCGGCAAGCCCGAATACAAGTTCGTGGACGAGAACAAGTTCACCCACACCTTCTGGGTGATCGACGACGACGCCACCATCGCCCGCATCACGGAGATCTTCACGACCCAGGTCGATGCGTTCTACGTGGCCGACGGCCACCACCGCACCGCGGCGGCCGCCCGCGTGGGCGCCGAGAAGCGTGCCCAGAACCCGAACCACACCGGCAACGAGGAATACAACTACTTCATGGCCGTGTGCTTCCCGGAAAGCGAACTCGCCATCATCGACTACAACCGCGTGGTGAAGGACCTGAACGGCTACACCCCGGAGGACTTCCTAAAGGCGCTGGAGGAAGATTTCGAAGTGAGCCTCGCCACCAAGCCGCGTTGCGGCCGTCCGGCGAAACCCTTCGCCCCCACCCAGTTGCATAATTTCTCCATGTACCTCGGCGACAAGTGGTACAGCCTCACCGCCAAACCCGGCCGCTACGACGACAACGACCCGATCGGCGTCCTGGACGTGACCATCCTGTCCAACCTCGTGCTCGACAAACTGCTGGGCATCAAGGACCTCCGCACGGACAAGCGCATCGACTTCGTCGGCGGCATCCGCGGCCTCGGCGAACTCGCCCGCCGCGTGGACTCCGGCGAGATGAAGGTCGCCTTCGCCCTCTTCCCGGTCTCGATGCAGCAACTCATCAACATCGCCGACACGGGCAACATCATGCCGCCGAAGACCACCTGGTTCGAGCCCAAACTCCGCAGCGGCCTCGCGATCCACGAGTTGGTGTAGCCAAGCAGGTTCGGAACCGAGTTCCGCAGCACCAACTCCCTACCAGTAATTTATAAAAACGACAGTTCCGAACCTCAACCTTTTCGGGGAGGTTCGGAACTGTTTGTTTTATAACTGATTATCCTTCAACCACTTACAAAAGAAACCGTTCCGAACCTCCCGAACGGGATGCACGGAACGGTAGAAAAAAGGGAAGAACCCTACTTGTTCACCTGGAACTTCGTGTTGCCGGTGGCGAAGAAGTCCGCTATCTGGCGGGCGGCGGCGAGGCCGGCGTTGACGTTGGCCTCGGCGGTCTGGGCACCCATCTTCTTGGGGGTGGCGAAGACGCGGTAGCCGAACTTCTTGGTGAGTTTGTCGTAGTTGTCCGGCATCACGTCCGTGACATACTTCAGGTCCTCACGCTCCTCCAGGGCCTTCAGCAGACCGTCCTCGTCGATGACCTCCTTGCGGGCGGTGTTCACGACCGTCGCGCCCTTGGGCATCTTCATGAGAAGGTCGTAGCCGATGCTCTTGATGGTAGCGGGCAGGGCCGGGATGTGGATGGACAGGTAGTCGGAAGCGGCATAGAGTTCCTCCACGGAGTGGACGGGCTCGGCGCCGCCGGCGACGATCTGCTCGTCGGTCAGGAACGGATCCAGGGCGTGGATGGTCATGCCGAGGGCCTTCGCCTTCTGGCCGACCAGGCGTCCCACGTTGCCGTAGGCCTGGACACCGAGGCGCTTGCCCTGCAGTTCGGAACCCGTGGCCGGGGTGAAGTGCGTGCGGGCCATGTAGATCATCAGGCCGAGGGCGAGTTCCGCCACGGCGTTGGAGTTCTGGCCCGGGGTGTTCATCACGACGACGCCGGCGGCGGTGGCGGCGGCAAGGTCCACGTTGTCATATCCGGCACCCGCGCGGACGACGATCTTGAGTTTCGGGGCGGCGGCGATGACCTCGGCCGTCACCTTGTCGGAGCGGATGATGATGGCTTCGACATCGGCCACGGCGGCGACGAAGTCCGCCTGCTCCGCATACTTCTCCAGTTTCACGACCTCATGGCCGGCTTCCGTGAGAATCTTCACGATTCCCTCCACCGCCTTCGCGGCGAAGGGCTTCTGGGTGGCTAACAGTACTTTCATTTTTTCAGTGCTTCAAATTCCTTCATGCAATCGACCAGGGCCTGGACGTCCTCGATGGAGCAGGCGTTGTACAGGGAGGCGCGGAAACCGCCGACGGAGCGGTGCCCCTTGATGCCCACCATGCCGCGTTCCTTCGCAAAGGCGAAGAACTCGTCCTGGAGGTCCTCCTTGCCGGGAGCCATCACGAAGCAGACGTTCATCAGGGAACGGTCCTCCTTCACGGCGGTGCCGACGAACATGCTGTTGCGGTCGATCTCGTCGTACAGGAGGGCGGCCTTCGCCTTGTTGATCTCGTACATGGCCTCGACGCCGCCGATGGACTTGAGCCACTTGAGGGTCTCGTTCATCACGTAGATGGCGAACACGGGCGGGGTGTTGAACATCGAGAGCTTGTCGATGTGGGTGCGGTAGTCGAGCATCGTCGGGATGTAGCGGCTCACGCGGCCGAGGGCGTCCTTGCGGACGATGGCGAAGATGACGCCGGCAGGGCCGACGTTCTT
>JAFXMA010000129.1 GCA_017530725.1 Bacteroidales bacterium | reverse complement strand
GGCCTCGTCCGTATAGGTGATGTGGTGGAATTCCTCGTAATGAGGCTTCAGGTGGCGGAGGGTCTCGATGGACTCCGGCACGTCCGTAGGCTCCACGACGATCTTCTGGAAGCGGCGGTCCAGGGCGCCGTCCTTCTCCACGATCTTCGTGAACTCGTCCATCGTGGTCGCACCCACGCACTGGAGTTCGCCGCGGGCGAGGGCCGGCTTGAGCATGTTCGCCGCGTCCAGGCTTCCGGACGCACCGCCGGCGCCCACGATGGTGTGGAACTCGTCGATGAACAGGATCAGGTCCGGATTCGTCTGCGCTTCCTTGATGATGGCCTTCAGGCGCTTTTCGAAGTCGCCGCGGTATTTGGTGCCGGCCACCACCGAGGCGATGTCCAGCGAGAGGATGCGTTTCTTGGCGAGGGCGGGGGAAATGTCCCCGGAGGCGATCCGCAGGGCGATTCCCTCCACGATGGCGGACTTCCCGACGCCGGGTTCGCCGATGAGCATGGGGTTGTTCTTCTTCCGCCGGCCCAGGATCTCGATGACACGGGCGATCTCCATGTCACGCCCCACGACCGGGTCCAGTTTCCCTTCGCGGGCCGCCTTCGTGAGGTCGTAGCCGAATTCTTCGATGTCGATGCCCTGCTTCTTGCCGCCGGTTTCGCCCTCCTCGGATTCCTCCTCCTGGTCGCCCTGGGCGGGCTGCTGGTCCTGCTTGTGGACCTGCAGCAGGCCTTCGGTCTCCATGAAGGAGAGCATGCGGCCGTAGTCCACCCCGCGGCTGCGGAGGAAGGCCTGTCCGTAACTGTCCGTGGTCCGGCACAGGGCGAGCAGCAGATGGTGCGGGGCCGCCTCCTGGCTCTTCAGCCGGGTGGCCTCCATCACCGTGATGCTCAGGACGTTCTGCGCCTGGCGGGAGAAGTTGATATGGTCGATTTCGGAGTAGGGGATGGTCTCGTTCGTGAAGATGCGGCCGTCGATGAAGGATTTCAGTTCGGCCGGTTCCACGCCGAGTCCCTGCAGCACCTGGAAGGCGGTGTTCTCCTCGTGGCGGATGATGCCGAGGAAGAGATGGTCGGGACCGATGCCGTAACTACCGGTGCGCATCGCCTCTTCGCGGGCGTATTTGATGATGCCGTTCAGTTGGTCGGATATCTGTATCATAGGAAACAAAGATAAGTAAAATACCCCGTATCAACAATCGTGCGGAAATCAGTTTTTGACAGAATGTCAGTCTTTGATAAGTCAAGAAAAAAGGCTATATTTGCATGTTTATAGACAGTACTTGAAAAATGGAGAACCACGAAGAGAAGAATCCGGTGGAAGAGCCCCAGTCGACGGGGCTGATCCAGCCGGTGGAGATCGACCACGAGATGCGCACCGCGTACATCGACTATTCGATGTCCGTCATCGTCTCCCGTGCCCTCCCGGATGCCCGGGACGGCCTGAAGCCGGTGCAGCGCCGCGTGCTCTACGGAATGAACGACATGGGAGTCAAATATACCAGCCAGACCAAGAAATCCGCCCGTATCGTGGGTGACGTGATGGGTAAGTACCACCCGCACGGCGACTCCAGCGTGTACGATGCGATGGTCCGTCTGGGCCAGTGGTGGAACCAGCGCTACCCGCTGGTGTGGGGACAGGGCAACTTCGGTTCCATGGACGGTGATTCCCCCGCCGCCATGCGTTACACCGAGGCCAAACTCGAGAAGATGTCCGAGGACGTCCTGGCCGACATGGACAAGGACACCGTGGACATGACCCTGAACTTCGACGACACCCTCCAGGAGCCCACGGTCCTTCCCACGAAGGCCCCGCTGCTCCTCCTGAACGGTGCGTCCGGCATCGCCGTGGGCATGGCCACGAACATGGCCCCGCACAACCTGGGCGAATGCTGCGACGCGATCTGCGCCTACATCGACAATCCGGAGATCACCACCGAGGAACTGATGCAGTACATCAAGGGGCCCGACTTCCCGACCGGCGGCATCGTGATGGGCCGCAGCGGCATCCGCGAGGCCTATGAGACCGGCCGCGGCCGCGTCGTGATCCGTTCCAAGACCGAAATCGAGGTGGATGACAGGGGCCACGAGACCATCGTCGTCACCGAGATCCCCTACATGGTGAACAAGCGCGAGATGATCGAGAAGATCGCGCAGATGGCCGAGGACAAGAAGATCGAAGGCATCTCCTACATCAATGACGAGAGTTCCCGCGAGGGTATCCGCGTGGTGATCCGCCTCAAGCAGGGCGTGAACTCCGGCGTGGTCCTGAACACCCTGTTCAAGTACACCCCGCTGCAGAGCAGTTTCTCGTTCAACAACGTAGCCCTCGTCAAGGGCCGCCCGCGCACCCTCTCCCTGAAGGATATCCTCCGCAATTTCGTGGACTTCCGCCACGAGGTGGTCGTCCGCCGCACGAAGTTCGAACTGGACAAGGCGAAGAAGCGCGCCCACATCCTGGAAGGCCTCCTCAAGGCCATGGACATCATCGACGAGATCGTGCACGTGATCCGTTACGAGACCACTTCCGTCGATGAAGCCCGCCAGGTGCTGATGGACCGCTGGGGCTTCACCGACATCCAGGCCACCGAAATCGTGAACATGCGTCTGCGCCAACTGGTCGGCCTGGAGCGCGAGAAACTCCAGAACGAGTACGACGAACTGATGAAGTTCATCGCGCACTGCGAGGCGGTCCTCGCCAGCGTGGAACTCCAACTGGGCATCGTCAAGGACGAAACCCGCGAACTCAAGGAGAAATACGGCGACCCGCGCCGCACCGAAATCACCCTCTCCGAGGATGAGTTCAACCCCGAGGACTTCTACTCCGACGAAGACCAGGTCATCACCATCTCCCACCTCGGGTATATCAAGCGCACTCCGCTCACCGAGTTCCGCACCCAGAACCGCGGCGGCGTGGGCATCAAGGCCAGCGCCACCCGCGATGCGGATTTCATCGAGCACATCTACATCGCGAACAACCACTCGACGCTGCTGCTCTTCACCCAGAAGGGCCGCTGCCACTGGCTCAAGGTGTACGAGATTCCGGAAGGCAACCGCGCCTCCAAGGGCCGCGCCATCCAGAACATCCTGATGATCGACCCGGACGACAAGATCAAGGCCTACGTGAACGTGAAGACCCTGAAGGACGAGGACTTCATCAACAACAACTACATCATGATGGTCACCCGCCAGGGTATCGTGAAGAAGACTTCCCTGGAGGCCTACTCCCGTCCGAGGACGAACGGCGTGAACGCCATCAACATCCGCGAGGACGACGAACTCATCGAAGCGATCCTCACGAACGGCCGCTGTTTCATCATGATCGCGGCCCATGGCGGACGCTGCGTCCGGTTCGACGAAACGGAGGCCCGGCCGCTCGGCCGCACGTCCACCGGCGTCCGTGGCATCAATCTTGATAATGGGGATTATGTGATCGGTGTCGTATGCCAGGATCCGGAGGCCGAAGGCGCGGAAAACCGCCAGGTCCTCGTGGTTTCGGAGAACGGGTTCGGCAAGCGTTCCGATCCGATGGAGTACCGTCAGACCGCCCGTGGCGCGAAGGGTGTCCGCACCCTCAACATCACGGAGAAGACCGGAGCCCTGGTGGCTATCAAGAACGTCTGCGACGAGGACGACCTGATGATCATCAACCGGTCGGGAATGACGATCCGGATGCCGGTCAGCACCATCCGCGTGGCTGGACGCGCCACCCAGGGGGTGAAACTGGTGAGCATCCGCGAAGGAGACGCCATCGCCGCCGTGTCCGTTGTGGCCCACAGCGACGAAGAGGAAACCCAGGCCGCCGAGAACCAGGAACTGCCTCCGGCACCGGAGACGCCCGAAGAGAACAACAACAATTAACCTTATAGCACCATGAAAAGAATTTTTCTTGCCCTTGCGCTCGTTGCCTCCGTGCAGGTAGCCAACGCTCAGATCAAGTCCGATGCCGACATCCAGAAGGCCATCGAGAAGGCGGAAGCCACGGCGAACGACGCCAAGAAAGGCGCCAAGCCGGCTCCGTGGGTCAAACTCGGTGAAGCCTATGTGAAGGCATACACGAACCCGACCGCGAACCTTTCCACCGGTATCGACAAGCAGACCTTCTCCCTGATGGCCGGTGAGAAGCCGTCCGCCACCGAGATGGTCACGCTTGACGGCCAGACCTACGAGAAGCAGGTCCTCAGCCGTTCCAATGTCTATTTCACCCAGGCCGGCCAACTCGCCTTCTATGAGGTGACCAAGCCGTCCGTCGCCGGCGACCCCCTCGAGAAGGCCGTCAACGCCTATGCCAAGGCTTTCCAACTCGGTGCCAAGGACAAGGAAGTGGACGCCGCTCTCCAGAACATCGTGGGTTACTACTATCAGGACGCCATCACGGCCTACTCCCTGGGCAACCTGAAGAAGGCCAGCGATCTCTTCGGCAAGGCCGCCGAGGCTTCGATGACCCCTCCGAGTTCCAAGGTGGACACCAACGCCGTGTACAACGCCGCCTTCACGGCCGCCAACTCCGGTGACTTCGCCCGGGCGAAGACGTTCTACAACAAGTGCCTGGACATGGGTTACGCCGCCGAAGGTTCCGTCTATGCCGCCCTTTCCAACTGCGCCCTCGCCGAGGCTGACACCACCGCTGCGAAGCAGTTCCTGGCCGACGGTCTCCAGAAGTATCCGGACAATCCCAGCATCCTCACCAACCTCATCAACCTCTACATCCAGATGAAGGAGGATCCCAAGAAGATCGTTGGACTCCTGGACGAGGCCAAGGCCCAGATGCCGGACAATCCTTCCCTCTACTATGTGGAAGGCAACATCCTCGCCGGTATCAAGGACTATGACGGCGCTTTCGCCGCCTACCGCAAGGCTTCCGAGATTTCCCCGGACTACGAGTGGGGTTACTATGGTGAAGGTTCCCTCTGGCTCCAGAAGCAGGCCGCGCTCGTGGAAGAGGCCAACGCCCTTCCCGTGAACGCCTACAAGGAGTATGACGCCAAGATGGCGGAGATCGAGCAGGCCCTCAAGAATGCGGTTCCCGCTTTCGAGACCTGCTACGCGAAGGCCACCGACGAGGCGCTGAAGAGCGCCGCCGCCGACTTCCTCAAGAGGGTGTACTTCGCCCTTCGTAACGAGTCCCCTGAGTATCAGGCCGGTTACGAGAAGTACAACGCCATCGTTGGTACCGAATAAGTCCGTGGCAAGCGTGAAGCGCTTGCTGAGCGTAAGCATCTGCTGCGTGGTTGCCCTTACGGCGGCCGCGCAGCGTTTGCCTGACCGTGTCCCTGCGCCGGAGTTCGAATCCCTGTGGCCGCTCCGCTTCGAATTCCTGAAACCCCGGCCGGACACGGTCTCGCTTTTTGTCGTCGGGGACATCATGAGCCACCGGGCGGTGTCCCAGAGTGCCGAGAAGTTCGGCTACCGGTCGTTCTTCAAGTACCTGGAGGACCGGATCGAAGGGGCGGACCTGGCCATCGGCAACATGGAGTTCCCCCTGGCCGGGAAGCCGTACACGGGGTATCCTGCCTTCTCCGGACCCGACGAGTATGCGCAGTATCTCTCGGATGTCGGCTTCGATGTGTTCCTGACGGCGAACAACCACATCCTGGACAAGGGGACGGCCGGTATCCGGCGTACCATCGACGTCCTGGAAAAGAAAGGCCTGATCTATACGGGCATCGCCGCGGATGAAAGGGCCGATACGCTCCTGAATCCGCTGATGCTCCATGTCCGGGGCCTCCGGATCGCCATCATCAATTTCACCTATGGGACGAACACCGGTCCCCAGAGCGCCTGGCCCAAGGTGAACTATATGCGGAAGAAGGACATCCTGCCCATGCTGGAACGGGCCCGGGGAGCGGACCTGGTCCTGGTTTTCCCTCACTGGGGGACGGAATACCGGCTCCATCACGACAAGGCGCAGGAGGAGATGGCACGCTGGCTCGTGGAGAACGGGGCCGACGTCGTCGTGGGCGCGCATCCGCATGTGATCCAGGATGTCGGATTCATCGGGGAGGCGCCCGTCGTGTATTCGCTCGGGAATGCCCTCTCCAACCAGAACGACTTGAATTCCAGGCTGGAACTGGCCCTGACCCTCCGGGTGGTCCTGGAGGAGGACAAGGCCCCCAGGCTGCTGGAACCCGCTTTCGAATACATCTGGTGCACCAAGCCCGGGATGGTGGAGGATTCCTATGCGGCCGTCCCCGTCACCCTGCCCGAATCCTACTGGCGGGTACCGTCAGACCACGTGGACATGCAGTCCACCTATCGGAAAATCTATGAAGAAAACCATTACGCTGGAAGCGATAGATCCCATTGAACTCTACGGCGCCGGCAACAAGATCCTCACCGAATTCTGCTCCTATTTCCCGCACCTGAAAGTGGTGGCGCGGGGCCACGAACTCATCCTGGAGGGCCGCGAGAGCGACATCGAGGAGTTCCAGGTCCGTTTCGGAGAACTGGTGGAGCGTCGGCATCGCAAGATGAACCTCACGGTGTATGACGTGGAGGACATCTTCGACGGGACCTCCTCTCCGGACAAGTTCCGCCTCACGGGCGACGCCATCATCGTCCACGGGACGGACGGGAAGCCCATCCGGGCCCGCAACAAGACGCAGGAAGAACTGGTGAAAGCCTATTTCGACAACGACCTGGTGTTCGCCGTCGGTCCCGCCGGTACGGGCAAGACCTACATCGCCATCGCCCTGGCCGTCCGGGCGCTGAAAAACCGCGAGATCAAGCGGATCATCCTCACGCGGCCGGCCGTAGAGGCGGGGGAGCGCCTGGGCTTCCTGCCCGGCGACCTCAAGGACAAACTGGATCCCTATCTCCAGCCGCTGTACGATGCGCTGGAGGACATGATCCCTTCCCGCAAACTGAACGAGTTCATGGCCGACGGGACCATCCAGATCGCTCCGCTGGCCTACATGCGCGGCCGGACGCTGGACCGTGCCTGCGTCATCCTGGACGAGGCGCAGAATACGAGCCTCGGGCAATTGAAGATGTTCCTCACCCGCATGGGCACAAATGCGAAGTTCATCGTCACCGGCGACGCGACGCAGGTGGACCTGCCCCGGCGGAGCGATTCCGGCCTCCTGACCGGGATGCGCCTTCTCCGCGGCCTCAAGGGGGTCGCCATGATCACCTTCCGCAACGAGGACATCGTCCGGCATCCGCTCGTGGTGAAGATCGTGAAGGCCTTCGACGAAGTCGAAAACCCGGCCGGGAATTTTGAAGGCGAGTGAAAAACCATTAAATTTGTAAGTTGGAACCTTTGTTTCCAACGAGGCTTTGTGTTATGAAACGGTCTGTCATCCTGCTCCTTTCGTGTGCGGCTCTCCTGCTGGTCGGCTGCGATTTCGTGCGTACCCTCGCCGGAAGGCCCACTTCGGACGAACTCGAAGTGAAGCGTTCCGCGGTCGAGCGCATCGAGGCCGCCGCCCGGTACCAGGCGCACCTCGATTCCCTGGAGCGGGTGCGTGCGCATCGGGCCGATTCGCTGGCCGCCCTGGATGCACATCTGCTGGATTCCCTCTCGCAGGTGCAGGGCATCCTCCGGGACCCGGCGAAGAATGGCGGTCTCTCGACGGACGGTCTCGCTTCCCGCTACCATATCGTCGTCCTCGGTACCTGGACCCGTTCCTATGCCGAGCGCAAACTCTCCCAGTGCATCGACGCCGGCTATCCCAGTGCCCGGATCGTCCGGTTCCGGAACGGTCTTCTCGCCGTCGCGCTCTGTCCCTCCGACAGCCTGAACGAGACGCTGAAGAAATACCGCGAACTGCGCGGGAACGGAATTTGCCCGGAAGACGGGTGGATTCTTATAAACGAATGACGGTATGGGAAAGCGTTTCCTCCTTGCAGCGGCGTGCCTGCTGCTTTCCACGGCCTTGCCGGCCCAGTTCAGGACCGGTACCGGCGCCTATGACGACCTGTATGACTCCGAGACGGTCCATGCCTTCAAGGAGCATGTCTCCTATCTTTCCTCCGCCGCCCTGGAAGGCCGCAAGGCCGGATCCGAGGGTGAGAAGGAAGCGGCCGAATACGTGGGCCGCACCCTGGAGAAATACGGCATCGACCTGGTCTCCCCGGTGACGGGCCAGGAGTTCGGCATTGCCCGCGAGGGGGCCGATACCCTGACCTCCCGCAACATCGTGGCTTTCATCCCGGGATGGGACAAGTCCCTGAATGACCGGTACATCGTGGTCGGAGCCCGGCTGGACAACCTGGGAATGGACACCTATCTCCTGGACGGAGAACCCACCCGGCGTATCTACTTCGGCGCCAACGGCAACGCCTCCGGCCTCGCGATGCTCCTGGAACTCGCTTCCCGCCTGTCCACGAACCGGGTCCTCCTCCGGCGGAATGTCCTCATCGTCGCTTTCGGCGCTTCCCAGGAGACGCTGGCCGGCTCGTGGTACTTCCTGAACCGGTCTTTCTCCGATGCGGCGCGGATCGACGCGATGGTGAACCTGGACATGCTGGGCACTTCCGAGCGCGGTTTCTATGCCTACACCTCCTCCAACGAGGACATGGACCGTGGCGTCCGTGCCCTGCAGGGAGAACTCCTGCCCATCCGGGCGGAACTTACTTCGGATGAACCCTATTCCTCGGACCACCGCGCCTTCTACGACAAGGAAATCCCCTCCGTCTTCTTCACGACGGGCCGCTACCCGGAACACGGCACCGGACGGGACACCTATGACATCGTGGACTTCGACGGAATGGAGCGGGAACTCGAGTACATCTACACGTACACGGTGGCCCTGTGCAACGGCCCCCGTCCGCTGTTCCGCCAGGACGGCAGCAAGACTCCGGCGCCGGAGAGCGGCGCCATCTCCTGGAACGACTGCGACATCAAGCCGATGTTCCTGACTTCCAGCGACCCTTCCTACTTCCTGGAGAAGTGGGTCTATCAATACCTGAAATATCCCAAATACGCCGTCGATAACGGCATCCAGGGACGCGTTTACGTGGACTTCGTGATCGACGAGGACGGAAACGTGAAGGACGTGAAGGTGTCGCGCGGGGCGCATACGGCCCTCGACGACGAGGCGGTCCGGGTGATTTCGGCCTCGCCCAAGTGGCGGCCGGGCCGGCACCGCGGCAAGAAGGTGAAGGTGGCCATGACCGTCCAGGTGGATTTCCGCCTGGAAAAGAACACGAAGGGTACCTTCGGGATCAACGGAAAGAGAATCAAATAAATACCTATGGAATACAATTTCATCGAGATCGAGAGAAAGTGGCAGGACTGGTGGTCGGAGCACAAGACCTACAAGGCCGAATCCGTCAGTGACAAGCCCAAATACTATGTCCTGGACATGTTCCCGTACCCTTCCGGGGCGGGCCTGCATGTGGGACACCCGCTGGGATACATCGCCAGCGACATCTACTCCCGGTACAAGCGCCTGAAAGGCTTCAACGTCCTGCATCCGATGGGCTACGACGCCTTCGGCCTGCCGGCCGAGCAGTATGCCATCCAGACGGGCCAGCACCCGGAGAAGACCACGCACGACAACGTGGCGCGCTACCGCAGCCAGTTGGACCGCATCGGTTTCTCCTATGACTGGGACCGCGAGTTCCGCACCTGCGACCCGGACTATTACAAGTGGACCCAGTGGGCTTTCCTGAAGATGTTCGGCAGTTGGTACGACAACCGGATCCAGAAAGCCCGTCCGATCGAGGAACTCGTGGCGGCCTTCGCCGAGGGCGGTTCCGCCGCCGTGGACGCCGCGAACAACGACGCACCCGAGTTCACTGCCGCCGAATGGAATGCATTCAGCGACAAGGAGAAAGCCGATGTGCTTATGCACTACCGCATCGCCTACCAGGGTGAGTCCACCGTCAACTGGTGCCCGGCCCTGGGAACGGTCCTCGCCAACGACGAGGTCAAGGAAGGCTATTCCGTCCGCGGAGGCCATCCCGTTTACCAGAAGAAGATGACCCAGTGGCAACTCCGGGTGTCGGCCTATGCGCCGCGCCTGCTGGAAGCCCTGGACCGCCTGGAGTGGACCGATTCCCTCAAGGAGATGCAGCGCAACTGGATCGGCAAGTCCCAGGGTGCGGAAATGGTGTTCAAGATGGAGTGCGATGACCGTTCCTATGATGTCACCATCTTCACCACCCGGGCCGACACCCTCTACGGCGTGACCTTCATGGTCCTCGCCCCGGAGAGCGAGTGGGTCCCGAAACTCACCTCCGCTTCGCAGAAAGAGGCCGTGGACGCTTACCTGGAGCAAGTCAAGAAGAAGACCGAACGCGAGCGCATCGC
>JAFXMA010000128.1 GCA_017530725.1 Bacteroidales bacterium | reverse complement strand
TCCTTGTAGTGGTCCGTGTTCGTGTAGAACTTGGGCCAGACGCTGATCATGAAGCGGCCGTGCATCGCGTGGACGTCGTCCAGCATCTTTTCCGGGTCCGGATAGCGGGCCGCGTCGAACTCGTGGCTTCCCCACTGGTCCGGCAGCCAGTACTGCCAGTCTTGGACAATGTTGTCGACCGGAATCTCCCGCTTGCGGAACTCCGCGAGGGTGCTCACGACCTCGTCCTGCGTAGTGTAGCGCTCCCGGCTCTGCCAGAAGCCGAATGACCACTTCGGATACAGGGAGGCCTTGCCGGTGAGGGTGCGGTAGCCGCTGATGACCTCGTCATAATCGTCGCCGGCCATGAAGTAGAAGTCCAGTTCCGGCTCGAACTCCGACCAGAAACTCAGGCGGGCCTGGTCTTCCGCGCTCTGGGGCACGGCAACCTTCAGGCTGAAGTAGGAAACGCCGCCGTCCGGCTCCCAGGTGACCTTGACAGGCTTCCTTTCGCCCGCGTTGAAATGAACCTTGTAACGGAAACTGTTGGGGTTCCAGGCCGGACGCCAGCGGCGGGACATCATTTCCTCGCCGCCGATTTCCGTGGCCTGGAAGCCCGCGTAATACTGGGAGAAATAGTAGTCTCCCTCCACCGGGGCTTCGATCTCGCCCTCATAGGTCACGACCGAGCCGGCGAGCGGAACCTTGGGCAGGTTGCCGATCAGCCGCTCGTTATCGTACTCCAGTGCCTCCTCGCGCTGGACGAGCGACTCCTTGCGCGTAACATAGGTGCCCGTCAACGCACCTTCCTGACCGTCCTTGTCGTAGAGTTTGAACACCTGTCCCAACTGCTGGAAGGGATTGGGATTGCCCCATCGGCTCCAGGAGTAGGCATCGAACAGGAGGCCGTAGCCCTTGGAAGAGACGACGAAGGGGATGCTGATCTTGGTATTGTACTGGTAGAGTTCTTCGTTGAGACCCTTGTGGTCGAACTCGCCCGTCTGCTGCTGGCCGAGGCCGTAGAAGGATTCGTCCGCGGGTGAGTCGAAGACCACGCGGGTGGACCAGGCTTTCTTGCCCTCCACCTCAATAGGAGAGAAGGCCATACGGCCACCCTGCCCGGAGGCCAGGAGAGTCTTCCCTTCGGCGTCCGTGAAGTCCAGTTTGCCGGTCGCCGGGTCCACGGTGGCGGTCACGGCCGATGTGGACACTTTCACGAGGCCGCCGTCCGTCGTCACGGTAAACGGCGTCTTCCCTTGCACGGGGAGGACGACGAGGCTCTTTCGGTCATTGAACTTCGCGTCCGGGGTCGCGGAAACGCGGATGATTTTCTCGCCCAGGACCTGGAGCCGGACCTGTTTCGGGGCCATGTCCTGCCCGTCATTCCGGGCCTGCTCCGGTATCGCCTGGGGCTCAAGTTTCACAGTTACGGTGTTGCCCTTGACGGAATAGTCTTTCTGCGCGCAGGAGAGGGGGAGGAGCGCGACGGCCGCCAGGAGGAAGATGGTTTTCGGGAAACGCATGGTTCAAATGGGTTAATCAGTCAAAAATACGGATTTTGCAGCAGAATTCAAACCGCGGGAGACCGTCATTCGGGAAAAATGACTATCTTCGTGAAAATCAACAACAACCTCAAACCGATGAAAAAAATCCTCATCGCCGCCGTGACCCTCCTGGTCACCCTCGCTCCGGCCGCGCAGGCCCAGCGCCCCGGCTCCCGGCCGTCCGCCAAGCCCGACACCGAAAAGAAAGAAGAGGCCGAAAAACCGGCTCCCGAACTGAAAGTCACCGCCGGCCTGTTCGGCGTCGCCCAGCACGAAAAGGACTGGTATTTCGACGTTCCGGACAGTCTCCTCGGCCGCCGGATCCTTGCCGTCACGCGCTTCGTGAAGCACACCCCCGGCGCTTCTGAATACGGCGGCGAGATGGTCTCGAACCGCATGATCTACTGGGAGAAGGGCACCAACGGGAACCTCCTCCTCCGCATCGACCCGAACACCATCCATGCCGACGAGGGTACGGAAATCGGCCGTGCCGTCCGCGCCAGTTCCGAGAACCCGATCGTGGCCTCCCTGAAGCCCGAGAAGAATTCCCCGGACGGCTTCACGCGCGTGAAGGTCACGTCCCTGTTCGAAGGCGACAACCAGCCGTTCTCCCTGTCCCCCGCCTCCAAGCGTTCCTACAACCTGGGCGGCATCAAGGGTGACGCCTCCTTCATCGAGAGCATCCGCACCTATCCCATCAACACCGAGGTGACGACCACCAAGACCTTCACCTACAACGCCCCCACGCCGACCGCGAATGGCCCTGCCGCCCGCGGCACCATGCTGCCGGCCGGCTCCCAGGCGGGTGTCGTGACGCTGGTGCTCAACACGTCGATGGTCCTCCTCCCGAAGGAGCCCATGCAGCCGCGCTGGTTCGATCCCCGTGTCGGTTTCTTCGCCGACGGCTACACGGAGTTCTCCGACGAGCAGCAGGAGGTGGAGCGCATCCGTTTCATCACCCGCTGGCGCCTGGAAGCCCGTCCCGAGGACGTGGAGAAGCAAAAGCGGGGTGAACTCGTGGAGCCAATCAAGCCCATCGTCTATTATATCGACCCGGCCACCCCGAAACAGTGGCGCCCGTACCTGATCGCCGGCGTGAACGACTGGGCGAAGGCCTTCGAGCAGGCCGGCTGGAAGAACGCCATCCACGCCGAGGAATGGCCGGAGGACAATCCGGACATGAGCATGGAGGACGCCCGTTTCTCCGTGATCCGCTACCTGGCCTCCTCCACGGCCAACGCTTACGGCCCGAACGTCCACGACCCCCGTTCCGGCGAAATCCTCGAGAGCCACATCGGCTGGTATCACAACGTGATGACCCTGGTGCACGACTGGTACCAGGTGCAGGTGGGCGCCGTGGACCCGCGCGCCCGCAAGATGAAGTATGACGACGAACTGATGGGCGACCTCATCCGCTTCGTCTCCTCCCACGAGGTGGGCCACACGCTGGGCCTGCGCCACAACATGGGCTCCAGCAGCCAGACTCCGGTGGAGAAACTCCGCGACAAGGAATGGGTGGAAAAGCACGGCCACACCGTGTCCATCATGGACTACGCCCGCTTCAACTACGTTGCGCAGCCGGAAGACGGCATCGGCAAGGACGGCCTGTACCCGCGCATCAACACCTATGACAAGTGGGCCATCGAGTTCGGCTACAAGCCCACGCCGTTCAAGACCGCGAAGGAGGATCACCTCTACTGGAACAAGGTCATCATCGAGCGCCTGGCCGCCCAGCCGGAACTCTGGTTCGGCGGCGAGGGCAGCGATTCCGACCCGCGCGCCCAGCGCGAGGACCTCGGTGACGACGCCATGGCCGCGAGCAGTTACGGCATCATGAACCTCAAGCGCATCATCGGCGACCTGCCCGCCTGGAATGCCGAGGAAGCCGACCAGTTCGACAACGTCTCCCGGATGTACAAGTCCCTCCTGGGACAGTACAACCGCTATCTGGGCCATGTCGCCGCGAACATCGGCGGCCGTTTCGTCACGAACCACAGCATCGAGCAGCCGGACGCCGTCAAGTACGCCCCCGTACCGAAGGACCGCCAGAAGCGGGCCCTCGACTGGCTGAACGAGAATCTGTTCAAGAAACCCACCTGGCTGGTGAACGTCCCCTACATCTTCGAGATCACCGACCGTCCCGACAGCCAACTCTACCCTTACGTGAAGAGTACCGTCAGCAGCCTGCTGAACGTGCAGAAACTCGACCGGATGGGCCAGTTCGCGGACTACGGCCCCGGCAACTATGCCCCGGAGGAATTCCTGGACGACCTGACGGAAATGGTCTTCGAGGAACTCTACAAGGGACGCGCGACCGACAGTTACCGCCGCTACCTGCAGCGCCAGTATGTCTCCTCCGCCATCGAGACCGTGAACAGCCGCCTGGCTGAAGGCACCGACGCCCGCACCCTCCTGCTGGGCAAACTGACCGAACTCCAGAAGAAGACCGCCAAGGCGAAGTCCTCCGACACCGCCACCCAGGCCCACTGGACGGACCTCTCAAAGATGATCGAGAAGGCGCTTAAATAACGCCTTCCTCCCCCCCTGAGAATGCCGACGGTGGTCCATGTCCTGGACCACCGTCAGCGTTTTACCCTTTTTTTCGCGGAAGGTGGTCCGGGCGGAGGACCACCATCGGCACTGCCGTCAATCCGGGAGAACGAAGATGACGGGGTGATGATAAGTGACCCGGATGGGCTTGCCGTCTTTGATGCCGGGCTTCCACTTCGGGGAACTCTTGATGACGCGCACGGCTTCGGCGTCCAGCGACGGGAACACGCCCTTCTCCACCTCGACTTCCTGGATGCCGCCGTTGGTCCCGACGACGAACTTCACGAGGACCGTTCCGTCGACGTGGGCGTCCTTGGCGTCCTTCGGGTATTTCAGCCGCGACGTCACCCAGGAAGAGAATGCGTTGGCATCCTTGCCCTTGAAGGTGGGCCATTTGTCCGGCGCCTTCATGTTTTCCAGGATCTCCGCGTGGCGGGGACCGTCGGCCTTGCGGAGCAGGTGTCCGCCGGCCATCTCGATGGTCGTGCCGTTATAGACGGTGCGACGGCCGGAAATGGTGAGCGTGTCGCCAGGGGCGACGCCCATCTGGACAAACGACTGATTCGAGCCCGGGCGGCCGTCCTCGAGGCCGTAGATGTAGGCCTCGCCCGTTTCGTCCTTGAGATAGAACACGCCGCGCTGGTCGTTGGCGCGCGGCCGGGTCACCACCCCGTGCAGCACCACCAGCGAGGTGTCGTTGCGGGACATCTTGTTGAACTCGTCCGCTGTCTTGCGGACGCCCTGCGCCGCGACGGGAAGGGTCGCGGTCACCGCGAGGAGAATGAAGAATAACCGTTTCATAATCAATGCATTGTGTTAGATTCCCGGTCAAGCCGGGAATGACGGAAACTGGTTCCAAGTCGTCATGGCCGGCTTGAATGGGAATGACGGAAACCGTCATGGCCGGCTTGACCGGCCATCTATTCCTTCTTCCTTGCCGGTAGGAAAAGCCCCCCGATGGAAAGGAGGAGGAGAAGGATCAGGGAGATGGAAGATGCGCGGGAAACCGCGGCTCCGGTACGGTAGGAGTCGGGTTCGAAGCGCATGACGAGATCGTGCTCGCCAGCAGGGAGGACCGCTGCACGGAGGGTCCAGTCAGCGCGGAGGACATCGACAGGAGCGCCGTCCACCTGCGCTTTCCAGCCGTCCGGGTAGTAGATTTCGCTGAAGACGGCGAGGCGGTCGGTGGAAGCGGCGTAGTGGTAGCGGAGTTCGTTCGGGGCGTAGGCGGTGAGCGTAATGACATCGGCCGTATCGGCCGGGGCGGCGGTCACCGCGGGCATGTCCTTGCCGATGACGGCCTCGTGCCGCAGGTCCACCGAGCCCAGGAAGGCGATCTCCTCGTCGGCCGTCGCCGCCGGGACGACCTTGTCCACGAACCAGGCGTTACCGAGCGTGTTCGGATTATGCAACGGCGGGAAATCCCCGTCGATGATGATATATCGCGTATTCAACGCGTTGAGAAGGGGGGTGTCGGGCAGGCCAGCCTCCACGTCTTCGATGGTTTCAGCCGTCTGGAGGACGCCGTAGATCCGGTTGATCTCACCGGTCAGGTAGTGCTCGATGAGGTCCTGGTAACGCTGGAGTTTGGCGGGCGAATAACCGCCGACGCTCTTGTGGTGGTAGGACGGCACGGCCGAGTTGAACACATTGACACTCAGGTCCAGGACGCGGTAGGACGGGTCCGGGTCGGCCTTGACCATCTTGTCCACGGGGCGCTCGGCGAAGGGCTTGTTGAAGTCCTTCGGCGTGGTGAAGTGGTCCGCGTTCAGGTAGCGCTTGCCGGTGGCGAAGAGGTTCACGAGCACGAGCGCGCAGATGGCGAGGCTCGCGACGACTTTCCGGACGGGATTCTTCTGCTCCGACAGGCAGGCCCAGAGCAGGAAGCCCCAGGTGATGGCGATGAGGAAGAAGGACATCAGGGCGTCCTGGCGAAGCAGGGCGATGCGGTCCGCCTGGAAGGCCTCCACGAGGATATCCTGCTGACCGGCATCGGCCGCAGAGGAGAAATCGCCCGCGAGGGTCGGAATGAGGAAGAACAGCAGGCTCAGACCGCCGGTCAGGGCGAAGGCGATGCCGCTCTTCTTCAGGAACCCCTTCCGGTCATAGCCGTCCTTGACGATGCGGTCCAGCGTGAGGAAGCCCAGCACGGGCAGGGTCACCTGCAGGACGACGAGCGCCATGGACACCGTCCGGAACTTGTTGTACAGCGGCAGGACATTGAAACAGAACTTGGTAAAGGCCATGAAATGGCTGCCCACGGCCATCAGGACGGCGATCACCGTCCCCACGATGAGCCACCATTTCTCCTTCCCCTTGTACAGGAACAGGCCCAGGATGAAGAGGAAGATCGTGATGGCACCCATGTACATCGGCCCCGCCGTGAAGGGCTGCGGGCCCCAGTACAGGGGCAGGCCTTTCGCAATCTCGCGCAGATTCGACTGCCCGGCACGCCGCAGGAGTTGGATGGTTTCCGACTTCGCGGGGTCCACGGGCTGCGAAGAGGAGCCGCCGTTGAAGTTCGGAATCATCAGGTTGGGCAGTTCCTCCCAGCCATAGGACCAGGCCGTGGCGTAATCCAGGTCCAGTCCCCCGCCCTTCACGGCACCGTCCTGCGTCAGGTCGGAGCCCCCGCGCATGGTGTTCGGCGTATATTTCGCCAGCGGGAGGAGTTTGTTCACGTTCGTGGCGATGCCCGCTCCGCCCAGCACCAGCAGCAGGGCCGATGCGATGAAGAACCGCGTCAGGCGGGTCTTGCGCGTCGCCTTCGCCGCCAGGGAGTCCTTGTCCTTGCGGACGAGGATGTCGATGAACTCCACCAGGGCATACAGCAGCACCAGGATCGCCAGATAGTACGTGATCTGCTGATGGTTCGCCTTGATCTGCATGCTCAGCGCCACGCCGAAAAGCGCGGCCCCGAGGAGGACCTTCGCCAGCCAGCGGCCTTTCGCCTCCGTGCTGCGGTAGGTATAGACCAGCGCCGCCAGCACCCACGGGAAGAAGGCGATCGCCTGCATCTTCGTGTTATGGCCCACCTGGATGATCTGGAAGTTGTAGGAGCAGAAGGCCACGGCCACGGCGCCGCCGAGGGCCAGCGGCCAACTGATTCCGAGCGAGAGCATCAGCAGGAACGCCCCCAGCAGGGCGATGAACAGGTACGTCGCCGGGCGCTTGCCGGCCAGGAGCAGGTTATAGAGCCCCTGGGTATAGTCTCCCCCGTTCTGCGTGGAAATGGCCGTGGTAGGCATGCCGCCGAACATCGAATCGGTCCAGTACGTCGGATCGTCCGGATGGGCGGCATTCCATTCCGACATCTCGTGCGACATGCCGATGTAACCCGATATGTCGCTCTGGTTCACGATCTTCCCCCGCAGCACCTGCGGGACGAACCCGTAACTGAGCACGAGGAAAAGCACGATGGCCCCGAGGCCTATCCCAATGTTTTTCAGCAGTTTCTTGTCCATGCGTCAATGGTTGTTGGTGCGGACCTGTTCCAGCAGGGCGGCCAGGTCGCGGGTGAGGTTGCGGCGGGAGAAGCGGGCGATGTCGCCTTCCACGGGCGGCACGCCGCCGGCTTTGTGCTGCTCCCAGGCCTTGTCCAGAAAGTCGCGGATCGCGGTAATGTTGTCCCAGTCGGCCGTGACGCCGGCGCCGGTGTCGGCGAGGACGCGGGCCATGGCCCCGTCTTCCTGGCCGATACCGAGGACGGGCCGGCGGGAGGCGAGGTATTCGAAGAGTTTGCCGGGCAGGATCGGCCGATACTCCGGGTCGTTCCGGAGCGGAAGGACCAGCACGGAGGCCGCCAGTTGCTCACGGACGGCCGTCAGGTGGTCGCAGTAGCCGAGGTCCACGACATTTTCCTTCAACCCAGCATCCTCGATGGCGGCGTACACTTCGCGGTCCACCTTGCCCACGAGCCGCAGCCGGAGTTCCTTCCGGAAGTCCGGATCGGCCCAGGCCTTCGCGCCCAGGGCCTTCCAGAGATTGAGCGGGTTGCCGTCCGCGGCGAACAGGCCGGTGTGGACGACATTGAAATGTCCGTCCGGCTCCACGGGCTGGTTGAAGTCGCCGCCGTCGTAGCCGTTCGTAATCATCGCGACGGGCGTCTTCGTCTGTGCCTGGAACTCTTCCTGCACGAGCGGCGTGACGGCCAGCACGGTGGAGCAATCGTCCAGGACGGACTGTTCCATCGCCCGGAGCCGGTCCCAGGTGCGGCGGGTCATCGGCAGGTGCTTGAGGTAGTACATCCGGCTCCACGGGTCGCGGAAATCGGGAATCCAGGGAATGCCGAGATCCTTGTGCAGCCGCTGGCCGATCAGATGCATCGAATGCGGCGGCCCCGTCGTCACGATCACATCGACGGGATGTTCCGCCAGGTATCCCTTCAGGAAACGGACGCTCGGCCGCACCCAGCCCACGCGGGGATCCGGCACGAACAGATTGCCGCGGATCCACAGCGAAAGGCGCTGCTTCCAGGTCTTCTTCCCGCTGGAGATCTCCGTGACGGCGCCCCCGGCCGCTCCGGCCGTGAGCGTCTTCATGTCCGTCGATGCGCCTTTGCCCATCAGTTTGCGATAGATGTCGTACGGTTCGGTGATGGGGCGGCGGATGATTTCCGCCTCGCGGGGAATCTCCGCCTCCAGGGTATGGTCGATGGCCGTGTATTCCGGATTCTCCGGCGTATAGATGACCGGCTGCCAGCCTTCCAGGGGCAGGTACTTCGCAAACTTCACCCAGCGCTGCACGCCCGACCCTCCGGACGGGGGCCAGTAGTAGGTGATGACGAGGACACGTTTCATAACCTACAAAGTTAATAAAAAATCGTATCTTTGTATGTTCCCTAAAGGCAGACAGACGATGGCGAAGATGGCGGAAGACACCCCCCTGATCAAACAGTTCTTCGAGGTGAAGGCACAGCACCCCGAGGCGCTGCTGCTGTACCGGGTGGGGGATTTCTATGAGACGTACTCGGACGACGCCGTGACGGCGGCCCGGGTGCTGGGGCTCGTGCAGACCAAGAAATCCAACGGCGACAAGGGCCCCATCCCCATGGCCGGCTTCCCGCACCATGCCATCGAGACCTATCTCACGAAACTGGTCCGCGCCGGCTTCAAGGTCGCCATCTGCGACCAGTTGGAGGACCCGAAGTTCGCGAAGAAACTCGTTAAGCGCGGGGTGACGGAAATCGTCACGCCGGGCATCTCCTTCGGCGAGAACATGCTGGAAATCAAGGAGAACAACTACCTGTGCGGCCTCGCATTCGAGCGCGACCTGTGCGGTGCCGCCTTCCTGGACGTGTCCACGGGACAGTTCCAGGTGGCGCAGGGGTCGCTCGAGTACATCGGCACCCTGATGGGCTCGCTCTCCCCCAAGGAACTGGTCGTTCCGCGGAGTTACGAGAAGGGCGTGAAGGAGCGTTTCGGGAACTATTACACGACTTCGCTGGACGAATGGGCCTTCGTGTACGACGCGGCGGTGGAGAAACTCAAGCGGCAACTCCGCGTGGACAGCCTCAAGGGCTTCGCCGTGGACACGATGCCGCTCGGCCTCTGCGCCGCCGGCGCCCTGATGGTCTATCTGGAACAGACGCAGCATGCAGGCCTGAGGAACATCTCCACCCTCGGCCGCATCGACGAGGCCAAATTCGTCTGGATGGACCCGTTCACCCTCCGCAACCTGGAGGTTTTCCAGGCCGCATCGGGCCGGGAAGGCGTCTCGCTGGTGGAAACCGTGGACCGCTGCTCCTCGCCGATGGGTGCGCGCCTGCTCCGGAACTGGCTCGCCATGCCGGTCCTGGACCGGAAGGAACTGGACCAGCGCTACGACATCGTGCAGTTCTTTGTCGATCGGCCCGAAACCCTGGAGCAGACCCAGGAGGCGCTGGGCAAACTCGGCGACCTGGACCGCATCCTCGGCCGCATCGCGAACGGCAAGGCCCTCCCGCGGGAGGTCCTGCAACTCAGCCGTGGCCTCGCGCAGATGAAACCCCTGCAGGATCTGTGCGCCGGCCAGGGCTGCGACGCGGCGGACCGGCTGATGAAGGGACTCGTGGGCTGCGAGAAGATCCTGAAGGAGATCGTGAACACCCTGGACCCGGATCCCGCCGCCCAGATCGGCAAGGGCCCCGTCATCGCGGAAGGGGTCAACGAGGAACTGGACGAACTGCGCGGCCTTTCCGGCAGCGGCAAGGATTATCTCCTGCAGATGCAGCAGCGGGAGGCGGAACGCACCGGCATCTCCTCGCTCAGAATCGCCTACAACAACGTTTTCGGGTACTATATCGAAGTCCGGAACACCTTCAAGGACAAGGTTCCGCCGGAGTGGATCCGCAAGCAGACGCTGGTGAATGCCGAGCGCTACATCACCGAGGAACTGAAGGAATACGAGGAGAAGATCGTCACGGCGGAAAGCCGCATCTACGACATCGAGACACGCCTGTACGCCGCCCTCATCGCCCACATCCAGGACGGCATCACCGCCATCCAGCGCAACAGCCGCATCCTGGCGAAACTGGACGTGCTGGCGGGCTTCGCGGAGCAGGCCGTGGACCGGCACTACTGCCGCCCCGTCATGGACGACTCCCTGTCGCTGGACATCAAGGCGGGCCGCCATCCGGTCATCGAAACGCTCATGCCGGCCGGGGAGGAATACGTCCCGAACGATGTCTTCCTGGACTCCAAGACGCAGCAGATCATCATTTTGACCGGTCCGAACATGGCCGGTAAGTCGGCCCTCCTGCGGCAGACGGCCCTCATCGTCCTGCTCGCCCAGACGGGCTCCTTCGTCCCGGCCGCCGAGGCCCGGATCGGCTATTTCGATAAGATCTTCACCCGCGTGGGCGCAACGGACAACATCTCCCGCGGCGAATCCACGTTCATGGTGGAGATGCTGGAAACGGCGATGATCCTCCACAACCTTTCCGCCCGTTCGCTGGTCCTGCTGGACGAAATCGGCCGCGGCACATCCACCTACGACGGCATGTCCATCGCCCGCGGCATCGTGGAGTTCATCCACGAGTACGGAAAGGGCGCCAAGACGCTCTTCGCCACGCATTATCACGAACTCAACGACCTGGAAGGCATTTTCCCGCGCGTGAAGAACTTCCATGTGACCGTGAAGGAAGTGGGGAAGGAGGTCATCTTCCTGAGGAAGATCAAGGAGGGCGGCACGGCCCACAGTTTCGGTATCCATGTCGCCCGCATGGCCGGCATGCCCGCGCCCGTGCTGGAAAGCGCCGAGCGCACGCTCAAGGCCCTGGAGAACTCGCAGGCGCTCGAGCGCATCGGCGCCCTCACGCCCATCAAGCCGCACAACACCAAGGAAGGCCGCGTGGAAAAGGACGGCTCCATCCAACTCTCCATGTTCCAGTTGGACGACCCGCTCCTGGAATCCCTGCGCGACCGGCTCAAGTCCCTCGACCTCAACAACATGACACCGCTCCAGGCGTTCGACGCGCTCCGGGCGATGAAGGAGGAACTGGGGGTGTGATTCCGGGGCAGGCCCGGAATGACGGTCCTTAGAAGCCCGGAGTGACGGTCCTTAGAGGATCAGATTGGTCACGAACACCACGGCGATGCCGATGGGGGCGACGTAGCGGATCAGGAACCAGATGACGTTGAAAATCCGCACGTTCGTCCGGATCGTCCCGTCGTTGGTGAATTCCGCGAACACGTCGGGACGGGCCATTTTCCAGCCCACGAACAGGGTGAACAGCAGGCCGCCGGCAGGCAGGAGCCAGTTGGAGCAGAGTTTGTCCAGGAAGTCGAAGATGCTGTTACCCAGCAGTTTCACCTCCGCGAGCGGGCCGAAGGAAAGGCTGCACAGCACACCCACGGTCCAGGCGAAGGCCGTGATGAGGAAGACGGCGGTCGTACGCCGGAGCCCTTTCTCCTCCGTCAGGTAGGCCACGCCCACTTCCATCATCGAGATGGCCGATGTCAGGGCGGCGAACAGGATCGTCACGAAGAAGATGATCGCAATGACGGCGCTGAGCCACGGGAGGCCGGCGCCCAACTTGTTGAAGATGAAGGGCAGCGTGTCGAAGACCAGGCCGGGGCCGGCGCCGGGGGCGATGCCCGCGGCGAACACGGCCGGCATCACGGCGAAGCCCGCGATGATGGCGAACAGCAGGTCCGAAACGGCCGTCCCGATGCCCGAGACGAAGATGTTCTCCTCCTTCCGCATGTACGACGCATAGGTAAGGATGGTGCCCACGCCCAGCGACAGCGAGAAGAAGGCCTGCCCCATGGCGGCTGCGACCGCGTGCGCATCGACCTTGGAGAAGTCGGGCTTGACCAGGTAGGCAACGCCTTCGGAGGCGCCCGGCAGCGTCACGGAGTAGATGGCCAGGGCGACGATCAGCACGAACAGGACGGGCATCGTGACCTTGGTGAAGCCTTCGATCCCCTTTTTCACGCCGGCGAGGACGATCCCCGCGACCAGCAGCATGAAGATCGTGTGGACGGCGATCGGGGCGCCGGTCGAGGAGATGAACTGGCCGAAGAAGCCCTGGACCTGCTCGGCGGGTGCGTTCGTGAAGTCCAGGCAGACCGCCTTGTACAGGTATTCCACCGACCAGCCGCCCACCACGCTGTAGTAACTCAGGATGATGATAGGCGAGAGCACGGTGAGGAGGCCCAGCCATTTCCAGCGGGTCCCCGGCGCCAGTTTTTCCATGGCGCCGAAGGTGCCCTGGCGGCTGCGGCGGCCGATGATGGTCTCCGCGAAGAAGATGGGCAGGACCAGGATGAAACTGGCCAGGGTGTACAGGATGATGAACGCGGCCCCACCGTGCTCCCCCACCATGTAAGGGAACCGCCAGATATTGCCGAGGCCCACCGCGGACCCCGCCATCGCCATCACGACGGCGAACCGGCTGCCGAAATGCTCCCTTTCGCTCATAACAGGTTCGAGAAGAAGAGGATCAGGATTCCCACGGGGGCGACGTACCGGATCAGGAAATAGAAGAAATCGAAACAGAGGACGTTCGCCCGTTTCGTCCCGTCGTTGGTGAATTCCTCCCGGACGTCGGGCCGGGACATCTTCCAGCCCACGAACAGGACGATCAGCAGGCCGCCGACCGTCAGGAGGACGTTGGAGGCGACGGTGTCAAAGAAGTCGAAGAGACCCAGCCCGAACAACTTGACGCCCGACAGCGGTCCGAAGGACAGGGAGCACAGCACCCCGGCGATACCGCACAGGAAGAACAGCAGGACACAGGCCCATTGGCGCTTCATCCCCTTCTCTTCCGTCAGGTATGCAACGCCCACCTCGATCAGGGAAATCGACGACGTCAGGGCGGCGAACAGGATGGTCAGGAAGAACAGGATGGCGGCGGCGGAACTGAGCCAGGGCATCCGGAGCCCCATCTCGGAGAAGATGTACGGAAGCGTGTCGAAGATCAGGCCGGGGCCGCTGCCGGGCTGGATGCCCGCGGCAAACACGGCCGGCATGATGGCGAGGCCCGCCAGCAGCGCGAACACCAGGTCGGAAACGGCCGTACCCACGCCGGAAACCAGCAGGTCCTCGTCCTTGTGCACATAGGACGAATACGTGATGATGATGCCCATTCCCAGGGACATCGAATAGAAACTCTGCCCCATCGCATCCAGGCAGGTCCCCAGTGTAACCTTCGAAAAATCAGGCTTGAACAGGTAGGCGATGCCAGCCTTTGCGCCGGGAAGGGAGATGGAGTACACGGCGATGACGACCACCAGCACGAACAGGATGGGCAGGCAGACCTTGCTGAACTTCTCGATGCCGGACTTGACCCCGAAGGCGACGATGGTCACGGTGACCAGCAGGAATGCCAGATGGCAGGCAAGGGGTGCCCAGGTGCGCGCGATGAACTGCCCGAAAGAGCCGCTGAGCGCCTCGGGCGTGCTCCGCACGAAATCCAGCCGGAGCGCCTGGATGAGATATTCCAGCGACCAGCCGCCCACGACGCTGTAATAGGAAACGATCCACAGCGGCGTGAACACCATCAGCAGCCCCGTCCATTTCCACTTGGTGCCGGGCGCGAGGCGCTCCATCGCCCCGCGGCAGTTCGCCCCGCTCCGCCGTCCCACGATGGATTCGGCGAAGAAGATGGGCAGGGAGATCACCAGGGTGGAAACGATGTAGATGATGACGAAAGCGGCGCCGCCGTCCTGGCCCACCAGATACGGGAAACGCCACAGGTTCCCCAGGCCGATGGCCGAGCCGGCCATCGCCATGATCACAGCCATCCGGCTGCCGAACTTCTCGCGCTGGTTCATAGGTGTCTATCTGCGACGGTAAACGACGAATTCGTAGGTGATGCCGGTCGCGGGGTCCGTCTGCAACTCGCTGCGGCTTTCCTCGGCCCAGATTTCCGGGTCGATTAACGGGAAGAACGCATCCGCATCCTCCGGCGCATCGTGGACATGGGTGATGTACAGGGTATCGACCACTTCCATCGCCTCCGCATATGTATAGGCCCCGCCGATCACGAAGGCCTTGGGAGATTCCATCGCTTCGTCCGGAATGGCGGAAGCGGCGGCTTCAAAGGCGGCGTCGAGGCTGTCCACGACCGTAACCCCGTCCGGCGCATCCGGCCAGGGAAAGAGGGAGATGACGATGTTGTGCCGCCTGGGAAGCGGACGGCCGATGGACTGGAAAGTCATCCAGCCCATGATGACGGCGTTCCCGGTGGTTTGCTGCCGGAAGTATTTCATGTCGCCCGGGAGATTCCACAGGAGGGCGTTCTTACGGCCGATGGCGTAATTGTCGGCCACGGCCACGATGAGACTCTTTTCCATGGTTCAGACGGCGACGGGGGCTTTGATGGCCGGCCACGGGTCGTAGCCTTCCAGGGTGAAATCTTCGTACTTGAAGTCGAAAATGGACTTCACGTCCGGATTGAGAATCATCCGGGGAAGCGGCCGCGGCTCGCGGGAAAGTTGCGTGGCCACCTGCTCGAAATGGTTCCGGTAGATGTGCGTGTCGCCCGTGGTATGGACGAACTCGCCCGGCTGGAGACCGCATACCTGGGCGATCATCATCGTGAGGAGCGCATAGGACGCGATGTTGAACGGGACGCCCAGGAAGACGTCGGCGCTCCGCTGGTACAGTTGGCAGGAGAGTTTTCCATCGGCCACATAGAACTGGAACAGGCAGTGGCAGGGCGGCAAGGCCATCTGGTCCACCTCGCCCGGGTTCCAGGCCGTCACCAGCATCCGCCGGGAGTCCGGATTCCGCCGGATTGTGTCGATGACCTGGGAAAGCTGGTCGATCGTCCGTCCGTCCGGAGCCGGCCAGGAACGCCACTGATGGCCATAGACCGGGCCCAGATTGCCATCGGCGTCGGCCCATTCGTCCCAGATGGTCACCCCGTGGTCCTGGAGATACTTCACGTTCGTATCCCCGGCGATGAACCACAGCAGTTCATAGATGATCGACTTCAGATGCACTTTCTTGGTGGTCAGGAGCGGAAAGCCCTCCGACAGGTCGAACCGCATCTGATACCCGAACACGCTCTGCGTTCCGGTCCCCGTGCGGTCCTCCTTCATCACACCGTTCGTGCGGATATGCTTCAGCAGGTCCAGGTATTGTTTCATAGGATACAAATATACTGATAATTCCTAAAAATCCTTATATTTGCGATAACGAAGGCTTGCGCCCCCAAGGGGCTCCCCTGTCATTTCGAGTGAAGTCGAGAAATCTAACTGCAACGATATGGAAATCAAGAAAGAACTGTGGGCAACCGCCCCTGACGGAAAGGAAATCTACCTCTATACGCTCAAGAACGCCTCCGGCGCGTACGTGAAACTGGCGAACATCGGCGCGGCCATCGTCTCCATCGTCGTCCCGGACAAGGACGGGAACCTGGACGACGTCGTGCTGGGGTATGCGAACCCGCTGGATTACATCGGCGACGGCCCCTGCTGCGGCAAGGTGCCCGGCCGGTTCGCGAACCGCATCGCGAACGGAAAGTTCACCCTGGACGGCCAGGAGTACACGCTCCCGGTCAACAACGGCCCCAACCACCTGCATGGCGGCCCGCAGGGCTTCGCGAACCAGGTCTGGGAAAGCCGTATCGAGGGAGACGCCGTGGAGTTCATGTATTTCTCCGAGGACGGTGAAGCCGGTTTCCCCGGCAACCTGAAGGCCGTCGCGCATTATGAGTGGAGCGAGGAGAACGAACTCAAACTCATCCTGACGGCCGAAACCGACGCCCCCACGGTCGTGAACCTCACGAACCATGTCTATTTCAACCTGGACGGCGAGGCCTCCGGCACGGTCCTGGACCACAAACTGGAACTCAATGCGTCCCAGTACCTTCCCACGGACCCGACGCAGATTCCGCTGGGCGAGCCCGCGGACGTCGCCGGCACCCCGATGGACTTCGTGGAGGCCAAGCGCATCGGCCAGGACATCCAGGCCGACTTCGAGGCCCTGAAGATCGGCAAGGGCTATGACCACTGCTGGCTCATCGACGGCGCCATGCCCGGCCAACTCACCCCGTGCGCGGAACTCTGGGCCGCCAAGTCCGGCCGCAAGGTGGAGATCCTCACCACCCAGCCGGCTGTGCAGGTTTACACCGGAAACTGGCTCAAGGGCAGTCCGAAGGGCAAGTACGGGCGTGATTTCGAGGACTACGACGCCGTCGCCATCGAGTGCCAGCACACCCCGGACGCCCCCAACCAGCCCGACTTCCCCACCACGGTCCTCCGCCCCGGCGAAGTCCTCGAGGAAGCCATCATCTGGGTATTTACGGCGTAGGGGCTACAGCCGCGAAAGCGCATCCAGCACCTTCTCTTCCGGCGCGTCCTTCAGGAGGACGGTCTTGTCCGCGTCCAGCAGATAGATGGACGGGATGCCGCGGACGTTGTAGATGAGGTCCGTGCGGATGGTGTAGCCGTGGTCGTACCCGTTGATCCAGGCGGCGGGATAATCGGGAATGTGCGCCTTCCACTGGTCGATTTCCCGGTCGATGTACACGTCCACGACCTGCAGGCGGCCGGAAGAGACCGCCTCCGCCACCACCGGCGTCGATTCCATCGCCTCCATGAAATCCATGCAGGCCTTGCAGCCGGGATTGCCGAAGATGAGCACGGTGTATTCCGCCTTCACCCCGTAGAGCGTACGGATACGTCCGCGGGTGTCCGTGAAGGAAAAGTCCGCGGCGGGCGTACCCACGCGGTTCAGACGGCACATCCGCGCCTCCCACTCGTATCCCATCCGGTAGCCGTCGTCAATCAGGTCCGACCGGCTCAGGCGATCCACGTAATCCCCGTACAGGTCCTCGTTGCGGACCGGGGAATTGGGATCGTACAGGTAGTGTTTCGTAAGCCGGCTCAACTGCGCGAACAAGTTCGATTCCGGATACTTCCTTCCGAACGTTTCGGCCTGGTCAAAGAGCCGGGAGACGGCTTTCCCGCCCTCATCGAGGGGGAGTTGGCCGACCAGCGTCGCGAACAATCCCATCTGGGACTCCACGGCGTCCATCGGCACGCCGTTCACGGTCACCGAGTCACAGGCAAACACCTGTACCGTGTCCGTGAACCGGTCCCAGAAATGGGCGGCCGCATAGGCGGTGCGCCCGGCCGGGTCCGCATACATAGACGGGACCTCCACCGAAGGGAACTCCCGGGGGGCGGCGGGGCCGGAAACGGGCTTCCCTCCCCGGGGCCCGCAGGCGACGAGAGAAAAAAGGGAAATGAATATCAATGTCTTGCGCATTCTCTTGGTCGATGGTCGGTCAAAGTTACGAAAAAATGGTTAGTTTTGTAATATGAAGCGCCTAAGGACCCTCCTTCTTGCCGCCCTCGTCTCCGGCCCCCTTGCCAAGGCCCAGTTCTACCAGGCCGGGTCGGACCCGTATAGCCGGTGGTACGAGATGGGCACGGAGCATTTCCGCGTCGTGTACCCGGAGGGGACGGACTCCCTGGCGCGGGCCTATATCCTGGACCTCGAGAAATGGCAGCCGCGCGTGGGGCGGAGCGCCGGCATGGCGCCCGGAAGCCTGCAATGGGGCCGGACGCCGGTCATCCTGCACCCCTGGAATCCCTATTCCAACGGCTCCGTGGCCTGGGCGCCGAAACGGATGGACCTCTATACCCATCCCGAGGCCTACGGCCCCTATCCCCAGTCCTGGATGACGCAACTGACCACCCACGAATCCCGCCACGTGGCGCAGATGCAACTCTCCTACCGGCGCCCGTTCCGATGGGTGAACTTCCTGGTGGGCGAGATGTGGTCCGGGGCCGTGAGCGCCTTCTACACCCCGCCCGTCCTCCTGGAAGGGGACGCCGTCGTGGCGGAAACGGCCCTGACGGACGCCGGCCGCGGGCGCAATGCCGACTTCCTGAACTATTTCCACGTCGCTTTCGACAACGGCGACTGGCGCGACTGGTACAAGTGGATCTACGGGTCCTACAAAAAGGCCGGGCCGGACTACTATTCCGTCGGCTACATGACCGTCGCGGGCATGCGGTACTTCTACGACAGCCCCCTCTTCACGGCCGACTACCTGGACCACGTCACCCGGCATCCCTTCCCGGTCGCCTCGCTGCAGCGGTATATCCGGAAGGTCTCCGGAAAGTCCTTCAAAGAGACCTATAAGGGCATCATGGAAGGCTTCCATCAAATCTGGGAGGAAGAGGAGAAGGCCCGCGGCCCTTTCATGGAAATGGAGCAGGTCACCCCGAAACATGCGTTCGCGACCGACTATTCGAACGGTTCCTGGGTGGATAACGAATACCTCGCCATCAAGGAAGGGAAAGACCTGGCGCCACGGCTGGTCCGGATCAACCTGGACGGCACCGAAGACGACCTCGGCGCCTTCGCATCCAACACCAGTTCCCTCAACCCGGGCGAACACCGCCTGTTCTGGAGCGAAACCGTCCCCGGAACCCGCTGGACCCTGGACGGAAAGTCGATCATCCGGTCGCTGGAGCGGAGCGGAAAGCGGCACAACCTCACGACCGAGGGCCGGCTGTACAATCCGCAGCCGGGTCCGGGCGGCATCGCCGTCGTGGAGTATCCCGTCCGGGGCGGCAGCAATCTCGTCATCATCGGCGAGCACGACGGGAAGGAGCGCATGCGCGTCCCTTCCCCGGACGGCATCGAACTCGCAGACCCGGCCTGGGTGGACAGCACCATCTACTGCCTGGGCGTCAATGACGATGGCTACAGCATCTGGCGGCTGGACGGCTGGAGGTGGACCTGCGTCCTGGAGCCCTCGCTCCAGGAGATAGAAAACCTGGAAGGAGAGAATCACGTCCTGGATTTCGTGAGCGACCGCAGCGGCGTGAAGGAACTGTACCGGTACGACCCCGCAACGGGAAAAGCCTGGCAACTGACCAGTTCACGCTACGGCGGCACGGACTATTTCTGGCATGGAGACACGCTCTGGTTCAATTCGATGACGCCGGAAGGCACGGCCATCTTCAAGGCGAAGCCGCTGGCGCCGAAGGAAGTGGACATCCGGGAAATCAGCAAGGACCGGGTGGCGGAACGGCTGTCGGAGCAGGAGGCGGCGCTGTTCGATGGCCAGCCAGACCGGCCCTCCGTCGCGGTAAGTCCGCCAAGAAGATACCACAAGGCGCTGCACCTGATGAAGTTCCATTCGTGGGCGCCGCTGTATTTCGACTACGACGCCGTCGAGTCGCTGAGCGGGGACTTCAGTTACGACACGGCCTCCCCCGGCCTCATCGGCCTGTTCCAGAACGACCTCGGAACGGCGTGGGGGACGGTCGGGTATTCCGCGCATCCGGATCCGGACAAACCCGCCGAGTGGCGGCACTCCGGCCATCTGCAATTCACCTACACGGGCCTGTATCCGGTCCTCGAGGCCGGTTTCGACCTGTATGATGCCGGCGCCGGGCAGTATCACCTCGAACGCCGCAACTACAACGGAATCAAGGTCGGTTACGCCTCCGGGCGGAATGATGTCGAGGGTGTCTTCTGGACGGGAAGCCTGAAGGCTTACATCCCCTTCCGGTACAACAGGAGCGGCTACCTGCGGGGCTGGGTCCCCCAGGTGACCTGGAGCATCTCCAACAATGCCTATGACAACGGAACCATGCTGCTCCGCGCCTATGAGGACCTCGTTTCGGACGGACCGAAGTTGTCCTTCCTGCGTTTCTCCCCCGGAGAGAACGTGCTGATGCAGGCCCTCCGCGGCTCGGTCCGGGGCTATTGGATGCATCCCACGGCCGAAAGCCAGGTCTATCCCCGCTGGGGTATCGGCGCGGAAACCGGTGCCAGCATCCGACCCGGTCTCGGCAGGATCTTCTCGCCGGTCTGGTACAGTTACCTGTACGGCTACCTGCCGGGCCTCACCCGAACCCAGGGGTTCCGGCTGTCGGCATCGACCCAGTACCAGATCCCGACAGGCGCGCCTTTCGGCGAGAACGGCATCGAGATCGCGCCCCGGGGCTTCACGGCGGCGGATGCGCGCGCCATTGCCCGGAACTCCGCCTTCCAGGTCAAATTGACGGCCGATTATGCCATCCCCATCTACGCAGGAGACATCTCCGTGTTCTCCCCCGTCGCCTATATCTCCCACTTCCTGCTCATCCCCCACGTGGACTGGCTGGGGTTCGGCGTGGCCCGGAACGGAAAGGGGAAGCCCACGGAATCCTCCCTCCTGAGCGCCGGCGCGGACCTCACCGTGGAACTGGGCAACATCGCCTGGGTCCCCTATCCCTGCTCGGTGGGCGTTTCCGCCTCCTGGCTGGGCGGTCCGTACTTCAAGACCCTCGCCGAAGCCGCGGAAAACGGCCGGAAGCCCTACTACGTAGGACTTCTGTTCAGCATTGACCTCTAACTTTCCGGAATTATTCCTATATTTGCAGGTTATGAAGAAAGTGCTGCTTCTCATCGCCCTTGGGGCTGCGTGCGCCTGCCAGATGGTAAACCGGGTTTCCGACACGGCCGCCGAACTGTTCGGTGACGCCGTGGTCGCCCGCGTGGGCCCGCACCGGCTGACGCGGTCGGAACTGGCGGATTACATCCCCACCGGCGTCTCGTCCGAGGACAGCCTGGGACTGGCGCAGCAGTACATCAAGGCTTGGGCGGAGGAACTGTTGTTCGTGGACCTGGCGGAAACCCGCCTCTCCGACGACGAGAAAGACGTGACCAAGGAACTGGAGGAATACCGCCGTACGCTGCTGAAGTACCGCTATGAGGAGCGCTACATCAACGAGCGCCTGGACACGCTCATCTCGGATGAGGAAGTCCGGGACTACTACCAGGCACACAAGGACAAATTCCTCGTGGACCGTCCCCTGCTCAAGACCCGCTACATGGTCATCCCGGCCGGTTCCCGGAACCTCCGGAGACTCAAGGAACTGATGGCCTCGGAGGACGTGGTGGACGCCGTCGCGGCGGACAGCCTGGCCTTCACGGCCGCTATCAAGTATGTGGACAGTTCGGACAACTGGATGGACGCCATCCTGCTGGCCCGGGACCTGGGCACGGACGAAGTCTCCATGATGAAGGCCCTCCGGGGCCGGTTCATCGAACTGAAGGGCGACGACGGCAACCTCCGGGTGGCCTACTTGGTGGACATCGTGCAGAAGGGAAGCCCCGCTCCGCTGGACTACTGCGCCGAACGCATCGAAGACATCATCCTGAGCGCCCGGAAACACGAATTGGTGTCCGGTTTGGAACGGGACTTGCTCAATGATGCGCTTGGCAAGGGAAAATTTGTCATCTATTGAAATTTGTGATTTGTTGATATGAAGTTCAGAATTATCGTCTTCGCAGCGGCCCTCCTGGTGACGACGGGCCTTTCCGCCCAGAAGTATTCCGGCGGACTCGTGGACAAGACCGTCGCCGTCGTCGGCAACGAAGTGATCATGATCTCGGACATCGAGAGCGAGGTCCAGCAGATGCAGGCCCAGGGCCAGTCCTCCGACCGGGACATGCGCTGCAACATCCTGGAACGGATGATGGAGAACAAGATTTTCCTGATGCAGGCCCGCATCGACTCCCTGACGGTCAACTTCGACATGGTGGAGGGAGAACTTTCCAACCGGATCGACACGTACCGCACCTATCTGGGCGGCGACGAGGAAATGGAGAAATACTTCGGCAAGCCCCTGTACCGGCTCCGCCAGGAATGGCGGCAACTCTTCGAGGACCAGAGCCTGATTCAGTCCGAGCAGAGCACCATCGCCGACCGCATCCCGGAAGTGACGCCCTATGACGTCCAGCAGTTCCTGGACACCGTTTCCGTGGAGGACCTGCCCGTGGTGCCGATCAAGTACCAACTCAGCCAGATCTGCATCTATCCCGACCGCGAGGCCGCGGCGCTGGCCGTCAAGGAGCGCCTGCTCTCCCTGCGCGAGCGCGTGATCAACGGCGAGCGGTTCGCCACCCTCGCCCGCATCTATTCCGAGGATCCCGGCAGCGCCCGCCGGGGCGGCGAACTGGGCATGGCCTCCAAGTCCATCTTCTGGCCGGCCTTCTCCGACGCCGCCATGGCGCTCCGCCCGGGGGTGATCTCCCAGATCGTGGAGACGCCCGACGGCTTCCACCTCATCGAAGTCATCGAGAAGAAGGGCGACATGTTCAACGCCCGCCACATCCTCCTCAAGCCGCAATACACCGCCGAGGACCGCGAAAAGGCCTTCTCCCGCCTGGACAGCCTCAAGACCAAGATCCAGGACGAGGAGATCACCTTCGCCCTCGCCGCCCGCTTCTTCTCCGAGGACCCGGCCACCCGCACCAACGGCGGCCAGATGGCGGACCCGGCCACCGGTTCCTCCTATTTCGAGATCGACCAACTCAAGCCGGCCGACTATACGGCCATCCAGGAACTGAAGGAAGGGGAGATTTCCGAGCCCGTGGAGTCCACCGACAACGAGGGCTACCAGCAGAACCGCAGCGGAAACACCGTGTACAAGATCATCCGCGTGGACAAGATCGTTCCCGCGCACCCCGCCTCCTTCACCAACGACTACTCCGAACTGCAGGGCCGCGTACGCTACCAGCGCCAGATGCAGGCCATCGACGCGTTCCTGGAGCAGAAGATCAAGGATACCTATATCGTAATCGACCCGATGTACAAGGAGTGTTCCTTCAACCGGAGCCTCTGGAACAGCAAGTTCTGATCGGCGCGTGCGGCGGATTCTCGCATACCTTCTCCTTTCGGCGCTGTCCTTCGTGACGGCGTCGGCCTCCGCCTGGAGCCAGGAACGGAGGGACTCGCTGGTGACCCTGGTGAGCGCGAAGTCGGCCCAACTCATCGAGCGGGACGGAGAGAGTTTCCGCAAGGTCACGGGCCCGGCCCGCTTCCTGCACAACAACACCTATCTCCTGTGCGACTCGGCCATGTGGAACGTGACGACGAACATCATCGACGCCATCGGCCACGTCCAGATCATCCAGGACCGTACCCGCCTGAGTTCCGGCTCCCTGCAATATGTGGTGGACGACGACCTCGCGAAGTTCCGCGGCGGCCTCGTCCAGTTGGAGGACAAGGACAAGAACACCCTGCGGACCCGCTACCTGGACTACAACACCAAGGACTCCGTCGCCATCTTCCAGAACGGAGCGTCCATGCGCGACAAGGACGGCCAGATCATCGAGAGCCTGTACGGTTCCTATGATTCCAAGGCCCGCCTGTTCGTCTTCAACGACCAGGTGAACATGTACATGGACACCACCTTCGTGAAAACGTCCCGCCTGGAGTACCGGAGCGACCTCAACACCGCCTACTTCGGCTACGGGACGGACATGTGGCAGGACGACAACATGCTCTCCGCCAACGACGGCTGGTACGACCGGGACAAGGAACTGTTCTTTTTCCGACGGAACGTGCATCTCCTCACCAAGGACCAGGAATCGTGGTCCGACACGCTCTATTACCACCGGAAGGTGAACGACGTGGAGATGCTGGGGCAGGTGGAACTGATGGACACCACCCGGAATGTCTTCGCCCTGGCCGGCCGCGTGGAATACACCGACTCGCTGTCCCGTGTGAAGATGACCGTCACTCCGGCGGTCATGGGCATCGACAAGGACGAGAAGACTTCCCGGCGGGATACCGTCTATTTCGGGGCCGATACGATCATCTACCGGGGCATCAAGCGGCATCTGGTGGATTCCCTGTGGAACGTCGAGGCCGAAAAGCGGCTCAAGGACCTTACGGGCGACCCGGTGACGGAATATCGCCGGAAGGCCGCGGAAGCGGCGGCCAAGGCGGCTGCCGATGCCGCCAAGGACGACCCGAACGCGGCGGCGAAGGACCGGGGGCCCGGCGGCAAGAATGGGACCAAGCCGGAGCCGAAAAAGTCCGATGCGAACCTGCCGAAACCCGGGGAAAACATCGTGCAGCCCGGAGAAAACGCGCCTCAACCCGAAGAGGATGCACCGCAGCCCGGCGAGAATCCTCCGGATGCACCGCCTCCGGCCGCAGATTCCACGGCGGCCCCGGCGCCCGTGGACACGACACGGCTTTCCTTCATCTGGGCGACCAGCCGGGTGAAACTGTACCGCGACGACATGCAGATGTCCTGCGACTCCCTGACCTACTGCGACCTGGATTCCCTGGTCCGGCTTTACCGGGACCCGCTCGTCTTCAGCGACGGGAACCGGCAGTATTCCGCCGACAGCATCTATGTCGTCATCAAGGACCGCAAGGCGGACCGCGCACGGCTGATGTCCGACGCCTTCATCACGACCCAGGAAGACACCCTGTGCTATGACCAGATCAAGGGTGCCGAGATGATGGCCTACTTCGACAGCACCCGCACGCTCCGGCGGTTCGACGCCCTGGGCGGCGCCACGGCGCTGTTCTTCCTGACGGAGAACGACGCGCTCGCCACCGTGAACAAGGTGGAGTCCAAGATGCTCTACGCGACCTTCGACAAGGGCAACCTGGACAAGATCTACTACTTCGACAACCCCAAGAACGATGCGTACCCCGTGGTCCAGTTGCCGAAGGACGACCGCTACATGAAGGGATTCCGCTGGGATCCGGAGCGCCGTCCCAACGGCCGCCACGACATCACGCCGCTGGTGGCCCGCCCGAGCCAGCGCACCTCCTACCTGGCGCGCCCGCACGCCCAGTTCAAGGAGACGGACATCTACTTCCCGGGACACATCAAGCAGATTTACAAGGACATCGCCTATCGGGATTCGATGGCCGTCGTCAAGGCCCGCCAGCCCAAGGGAAAGCCTGCCGCGCAGGTACAGCCGGACGTGACGGCTGTTCCTCCTGCCGACACGTCTTCCTCTTCTCCGGGTCTGTCTCCGGAGGACGAGGCCCTGCGCGAGGAACTGGATTCAATGGCCATGAACCCCGCGGTCATGGATTCGCTGGCGGTGGTCCCGGATGTGGGTGAGGAGATGGAACAGGATCTCTCCGATCCGGAGGAACCGGAGCCGGTTCAGGTGGAAGATCCGGAGGAAAAGGAAGAGCCCGTCATGGATCCGGAGAGCATCCGGAAAGAAGCCGAACGCGCGGCCAAGGAGGCCGAGAAGGCCCGCAAGGCCGAAGAGAAGGCGGCACGCGAGGCGGAAAAAGCCCGGATTGCCGCCGAGAAGAAGGCGGAGAGGGACGCCAAGTTGGCCGAAAAGGACCGGAAATACCAGGAGAAGCAGGACGCCCGGAACCAGAAGAAACTGGAGAAAGAGCGCAAGAAGAAACTCCGCCTGCTCCGGAAACTGGAAAAGAAGGCCCAGAAAGAACGCCGCGTCTTCGAGCGCTATCTGGAGCAGGAGCGCGCCCACGCCGAAAAGAAGGCCCAACGCGAGGCAGAGAAGGTCCGGCGGGAAGCCGAGAAAGCGGAGCGCGAGGCCGAGAAGGTTGAGACGGTCGGGAAGGAGACCAAATAGGGACGGCGGAATTCGTCGTAAAAAAAGGGCCGTTCGTCGAAAACCTGGACGGGCTTCTTGTGCCTTGGACAAAAATCCCTATCTTTGCCCGTAACAGATAAAACCAAACATCACCGATATGAAAAGAATCTTCGCGATTTGCGCCGTGCTGCTGGCAGCAGTGACGGCCATGGCCCAGGACGGGGTCAAGTACTACGGCATCAAGTCCGGTACCATCAAGATGGAAATGGACATGATGGGACAGACCATTACCAACACCATCTATTTTGACGACTACGGCGCCAAGCAGGCCACCTCGATCAACATGATGGGCATGGACATGACCCAGATCAACAAGGACGGCAAGATGTACCTCGTGAACAAGGGCGAGCGCTCCGTCCAGGAGATGCCGGTCCAGCAACAGCAGATCAACTACCTGGCCCTCACCGACGAGGTCATCGCCAAGTACAAGATCAAGGAAATCGGCAAGGAAACCATCGCCGGCAAGGATTGCACCATCTACACGGCCGAAATGAGCCAGATGGGCCAGACCGTCAAGACGACTGTCTCCATCTGGAACGGTATCGCCATGAAGACCGTCGCCGACGCGGGCGGTTTCGGCATCTCCCAGAAGGTGACCGAGATCAAGGAAGGCCCGGTGGACGCCGCCGTCTTCGAAGTGCCGCAGTACTAGCGGAAATAATGTCCCAGCCAGGCCGCGTCAACGAGCGCGAAGCCGGGTTCGGGACGGACCTCCTGATGGCGCCCGAGGATTCCTCGGGCGTCTTCATATACATGGAAGCCCACGTTCACGACCTTCATCTCCCCATCCAGGGGGAAGGAGAACACGAGGTCGTTGTCGGGCCCGTCCATCTTGAAGAATTTGAGCGGCGCGTCCTGGATCTCGGGACGCCGCTGCTGGTCCGCCATCTCCAGGCGGGTCACATACTTGCACATCTCCACCAGGACGTCGTCCAGGCCGCAGGCGTGGATATTGACCTTCTCCACCAGGTCGCCCACTTCCCGCACGAGGCGGAGGGTGTAGCCGTCCAGTTCCCGGACGGCATCGGCGACGGCCCGCGGCGGCTCGGCGTCGCCGGGCAGGAGCCAGACCATCAACTTTTCCGCGGGATCATGGTATAAGGTCTGGTATTTCAAAAGGTTGCGGGTACCGCAATGGGGGCATTCCCAGACGAAAAGGGAGCCGTCCCGGACCCGGGCCTTGAGGTCCGGGTCCGAGGCGACGTTGATGCTCGGATAGACGGGAACGTCGTGGCTTTCGCCGCAGCGGCTGCAGGTTGCGTTCATCAGAGTTCGGTATTGAATACGGCGCCGACGTAGAGCGGCTTGAGGCCGGGAATCTGCTCCTGCAGGAACGGGAAGGCCGATCCGCCGCTATATGCGACGCGGACGCCGATGCTGAAGTTGCTGGAAATGAGGACGAGGCGCTGGATGTTCACGGCGATATCCGCGCCGGCGCTCCAGAGTTGGTTCCCGGTCATATTGACACCGGTGGCGGGCTGAAGGAGCGTGATGTCGGCGAAGGGAACCACCTCGAAGTTCCGGAAGTAGAAGATGTTCCCGATGGAGAAGTCCATCGGCAGGACGGGCATGGCATAGTCCAGCGAAATCCGTCCCGCCAGGGGGGCGGCCATGAGGAGGAAAGCCTCCACATCGGCATTCTTAGCGAGTCCGCGGGGGGCCGGAGGGCAGGGATCCGCGAACCAGGAGGAATAGAGGTCCATCGAATAATGCCGGACGGCGGCGGAAATCTTCAGGCCGTGCCAAGGGTGGAGGCCCGGAAGATAGGCATACACCTTCCCGTACTCCGACCAATTGAAGTCGGAACCGGTCACGCCCACCTCGAAACCGAAGCCCTTGGACGCCATCATCTGCGACCGGGCGGCAGGACGGAGGAAACTGCCGCGAAGGACGGCCGCGGTCCGGTACGCCGTCGTGTGGCTGGTCCACTGGGGCCTGTCCTTATAGGACTTGTCGTCGGAATAGCCTCCATCAGTATCGGCCTTGACGGGAAGGAATGGGTCGTACAGTTCGTCGTTGCTGAGCGACAAGGCCAGCGACGGTTCGATCCTGCGGTCCCATCCGCCGGAAGAGAAATCCAGCGGCAGGGCGACGGAAGCCATTCCGCCCACGTACATCTTCTGATAGGAGGAGGATCCGACGAACAGGGAATCCTTCGCCGTGTCCAGATACGGAATCTGCAGGGCGGCGTCGCGGTCACCCACGTCCAGGGCGAAGTCGAAGACCGGATACAGGCCGCTGTACGACATCCGGAAGTGGAAGCCGGCGCCCGGCGTCTTTTCCTCCGGAGAAACCCGCTCGTGGAAAGACAGGCCCAGCGATCCGTTCACGGTGCCGAGACGGTTCGTGAAGAAGCCCGTCGCACCCAGGGAGGCCGTCTGGAAATAGTAATCCCGGAAAGAAATGACGGGACGGCTGAGATCCACATAGACCGGCGCCCAGGAGTGGAAATGGAAGGCGTCCGAAACTTTCCGGAAAGGCTTCGCAGGAGTCAGTTGGACGGGATTCTCCGGCAGGGAGGCGGCCAGTTTCGCCTCCTGGGCGGAGAGGACCTCGGCGACGGGGTCGCGGAAGATGTCCTTGAAATCCACCTCCCTCGGGAGGCACTCCACCTGGGAAATGAGCCGGCCTTCGGGCCGGAGGACCGAGGCATAGAGGCGCCCGTCTGTGAAGAAAGGAGACCCCAGGCCGTATTTCGTGACGGAAAGTTGCGTCAGTTTCCCCGCGGAGAAGGTGTAAGCCTCGCTGGTTCCCGTCCGGTCACTGACCAGGAGAATGGTGTTCCCGTCCACGGCGGAGATGTCCTTGACCGTCACCGGCTGCGGGGCGAGCAGGGTTTCGGGGCGGCCGCCATCCCGGGGCACCCGATACAGGCCCGTTCCGTCGTCCGTGATGGCCGTGAAAACGAGTCCGGTTTCCTGGAAGACCACTTCTGTCGGCTGGAAACCCGCCGGGGCCTTCCATCGGCGGAGAAGGTCACCATTCCGGGCATCCAGGACGACCACGGCGGCCGATCCGTCCGTGAGATATTCCACGGCCGCAACGGAAAGTCCGTCCGGAGAAATCGCGGGGCTGAAATAGCGCCCCTTGCGCACCAGGGAGCCCTTGTGCCCCGTCTGGGCGTCATAATAGCGGATCCGGGCATCCTGCTTCAGCGTCCAGCGGACGTCGGGAATGGCTTCAGACCAATAGACGCGCTGCAGGGGTGCCGACCAGGCCAGTTTCCCTTCACCGCCGAAGGCCGATACGGTCGTTTCCTTGCCGTCGGGGTCCACCCGGACCAGGACGGCGGGAAGGTCCATGCCCGCTTTCTCGGCATAGATTTCCCCGCCTGCCGGAACGGAACCGGCATAGACCGTATAGGACCGGGGAAGGCGCACCTGCGGCTCTGCCTCGGAGAAAGGCGCGCGGCGGCTGTCATCCTGGGACCAAAGGTTCCGGTAGGTCGCCATCATCTCGTTCCAGGCGACCGGGAGTTTCTGACCGGAAGACTTTTTCGAGGCCGAATTCATCGCGGAGAAGGCTCCGCCGAGGGAGGATGCCACCTGCAGGAACTTATGCGTGAAATACGGGTCTTCGTACCGGTAGCGGAAGCCCGCGACGGTCAGGTAGCCCAGCCGGTAGATGTCCGGCGTGTATTTCTTGATGGACCCGTAACGCCACTGGTACCAGTTGCGGAGGTCCCCGGTATCGAAGTACATCCGCATCTCGCTCAGGAAATCGCCGCTACGGCCGCGGCCGGCCCGGGTAAGGGCCGTCTCGGCCACGACGGCGTCTCCTTCCAGCAGCGAGGAGTTCGGAATCATGCCGATGATCATTTCCGGCAGTTCGCCGAAGGGATAGTGGAAACCTTTCCAGAAGCCGGTCCGCAGGAACTGCTTCTGGGAGACGTGCCGCCCTTCATGGATGGCCAGCAGTTTCGCCCAGGGAATCGGGGTCAGGCCGGAGACGTCCGGAAGGGTGAAGATGTCCACCCGCCTGGGCGCCCAGGCGACCAAACCGTTCGACATGCCGGTATAGGGATGCAGGATGACCGGCATCGGCCGGAGGAACTTCTCGTTCGGCCGGAAGCCGGTGGAGGCCGAAAGCGGGACGCTGTACTGCTGGAACAGCGTCCCGTAAACGGTGGCAAGCGAGTCGAGCCCGCGCGGATAAATCAACTGATAGTCTCCCGTCCTGAAGGAGGACCAGCGGAGGCGTCCCGGGTCGTTACCCGTGGGGGAGAACAACTGTGCTTGCGCACACAGGGGTAGGAGGACGGCCGCGAGGGCCGCCAGGACGCGGTGCCGCATCGGCTTACAGTTTGCGGGCGCCGTCGCTGATGACGACGTTGTAGATCTTCGGGGCGTGGCCGAACTTCAGGGTGAACTGGCCGACAGCCTCGTTCACGAACGAGTCGTAGAGTTCGTCCTTCACCAGGTTGATGGTGCAGCCGCCGAAACCGCCGCCCATCACGCGGGAACCCGTGACGTCCATCTTGCGGGCCAACTTGTTCAGGAAGTCCAGTTCCTCGCAGGAGACCTCGTACAGGCGGCTCATGCCGAAGTGCGTCTGGTACATCATCTCGCCCACGGTCTCGTAGTCGCCGCGCTCCAGGGCGTCGCACACGTCCAGGACGCGCTGCACCTCGCCGATCACGTATTCGGCGCGGAGGAAGTCCTCCTCGGGAATCTCGGTACGGACCTCATCCAGCCATACGCGTTTCGCGTCGGAGAGGAATTCCACCTCGGGATGGTTCTTGCGGATGGCGGCCGCGGCGTTCTCGCAGGACGCGCGGCGCTTGTTGTACGCGCTGGAGGCCAGTTCGTGCTTCACGCAGGAATCGATCAGGACCAGGCGATAGCCGTCCGGATGGAACGGGAAGTACTTGTATTCCATCGTCTTGCAGTTCAGGCGGATGAGGGACCCCTCCTTACCGAACAGGGAGGCGAACTGGTCCATGATGCCACACTTGACGCCGCAGTAGTTGTGCTCGGTCATCTGGCCGATCCGGGCCAGTTCGAACTTGTCGATGCCGTTGCCGAAAATCTCGTTCAGGGCAAAGGCGTAGGTGCTCTCGAGGGCCGCGCTGGAACTGAGGCCGGCGCCCAGGGGGACGTCTCCGGCAAACACGGTATTGAAGCCTTCCACCTTTCCGCCCCGCTTGATCATCTCGCGGCAAACGCCGAAGATATAGCGGGCCCAGGACTGTTCGGGCTTGTCCTCCTCGTTCAGGCCGAACTCCACGAACTCGTCCTTGTCCAGGGCGAAGGCCTTCACCTTCGCGGTCCCATTGACCTTGATGGCGGCCATGATGCCGCAGTCGATGGCGCCGGGGAAGACATATCCCCCGTTGTAGTCCGTGTGTTCGCCGATGAGGTTGATCCGGCCGGCGGAAGCGTACAGATTGCCTTCTTCGCCGAAGAGAATCTGGAATTTCTGCTGGATTCTTTCTTTCATATGGATATTCCGTTTAGTGTCGATTTACAAAGATACGCAATTTTTACCGGCTCCGAATGCCCCAGACGGAGAAATCATAGCGGGATTCCGTGTCGTCCTCGATGTCGTCCGGAAGGGCCGGATAGAAGTCGATGCCGATGCGCTGTTCGAGCGCATCGATGGTGAGCGCGCAGTCCTGCAGCCAATAACGCTCGGCGTCGTTGCCCATCACAAAAGCGATGGACTGGTACCGTTTTCCGTCATGGACCATCACCGCCTTGTAGAAGGCGTCCGGCACGACCACATGGTCCTTGCCGATGGTGCCGTAGATGTTGTCGCCGACGATGGGCCCGGAAACGACCCAGACTTTCCCGTACTTGCGGGCCCAGGCACGCACCTGCTTCTCCAGATATTGCCAGTCCTTGTTGTTCAGTTCCTCCCGCTGCGGGCAGATGTTCATGAAATAGAACGTCTCCGACATCGCCTCGTCGTCCCACATGAAATCCCCTGCCGGGGCCATGTGCCCGCGGGTCCAGCCGCTGCCCCAGTAATCCTCGCGCATCGCCTGCTTCCCGCGGTAGTTCATATCCATGGAGAAGCCCTTGTCCTCACGCGTCGCATCGCCGTAGGTCTCATCGGCGGTGAGTTCGTAGGCGACCCAGTCGGGAATCAATGTCTCTGGATTATAAGAACTTACGTAGCCCTTGTAGGTCATGATCCGGTCGCCCGTGCGGCTGGCCGGGAGTTCCAGTTGGTCGTCCGAGAGTTCCACCAGGGGCGTAGCGGCCCCGCCCCCGAGCAGGCCCGTGCGCTGCATGATCAGCCACGCGGCAAAGATCACGACCAGCAACAGGGCGGAAAGGATGGATTTATCGCTCTTTTTCATCTTCGCAACATTTGTGCGAAGATACGAAATATTTACGGCTCTTGCATGCATTTCCCGGCCCGGATTTCCTTCTGGCTTTCCGCGGCGAACTCATCACCCTGGGGGCCAGGGCGGCAGCCTATTGGGACTTGGACGAAGCCGGAAAAAAGTCCCGGCCGCATCCTTTCCCCTCTTTTGCCGCCAGTTATTGTCCCCTCGCCCATGTACAAGTCTCGTTTGTACACCGTTCTGCACCTCTCGCTGCTTTTTTATGTACAAGTCTCGGCGATAAGGATTGCTTTCGGCTTTTTTCCGAAAGACTTGTACAGAATATCATGACTGTAGGGCCGTGCTGTTGTTCAAGCGAGACTTGTACATAACGGCCTGACGAAGGGGCCAAACCACGCAGATAAACACACGCGGAAACTTTCCCCAAGCCCTCGAGAATCACAGGACGAGGCACCGGCGAATCTGTGCCTCACCCGCCAGGCGACAGCGATAGAGTTCGCTGGCGATATTGTTTTTCTCGCGGGCGGACAGTTGATAGACCGACCGCGCCCGATATTGAGGAACATATTGATTGTCAATCAACTCACATAGTTGCAAGTCATTGAATCCCGGCGGGGTGCCGCGGTTCTTCTCGTTGCGGAGCATCTCGGAAATGGTCTTTTCGCGGGAGGCTGCGCGCTGTAAAACCAGTTCCTCAAAACTTTCCAGGGTGATGGGCGGGCGGCCGTTGTTATCGGCCTCCTGCTCCTGGCTCCAATCTTCGCCACTCTGGCGGGTGATCAGGTAGTTGAACGCTTTCGGCGTGGCATAAAGATTCTCAACAACCTCCGTCTCAACGACCGACTCCCGCAGAAACACCCCTTCCACCCCATCTGCCATTTGGGGTTGTATTTCGCCCGGCGAGGCAAGGCCGCCTTGATCTGGGCGGGTGTCAACAGCAAATCCGGCACATACAGTTTTCCAAGTTCTTTCCGAAAATAGGCATTGGCCGAACAGAACGGCCACTCGAACGGAGTCGATGTGATTCCGTGATGGACGGAATTCCTGACAGTATAGGAAATGGCGGTCAACTTATGCTGCAAGCCATCCAGTTCCATTTCAAAGTAACCCGGTTCGCCCAACGGACCCTTCCGGCCATACTTCTCGTTGAAATAGCAGGTATAAGCCTGGCGCTTGATCCGAATCAAAAGGTCCGGACAATCCGTTTCATAGCAACCGTGATGGTGGTTGGGAATGTCGCTTTCGGCCAGACACCGGCTGCCCGTCTTCTTCAGCGCCGAGCATAAACAATTGAAGGAACGGTTCATATCTTCAACGTTCCGATACATGACTTCCTGGTGGGATGTATAACAAAGGTGATATGTCTTAAGCATGGTGATTCTCTTATTGGCATTGTACAAGTCTCGCTTGTACACAGTTTTTATTGTGGATTGCTGTTTTTTTGTCCAAATCTCGGCGGAAAAGCCAGAAAACAAGGTATTTCGCGAAGACTTGTACACGAGACCCAGCACTCTTGGCCGTTTCGGTGTACAAGCGAGACTTGTACATGAGGACGGAAGGACGGCTCCCTATCAAGGCGGGAACGGCACCTCAAGCAGGATCGGCAGATGGTCGGAGACGCCGCCGGTGTGGCGGGGGCCGGTGTAGGTGCGGAGGGGTTTCTCGCCGGAATGGACGGTGTCCCGCGTGAGCAGGAAGGGGATCCGCAGGATCTGCATCCGGGTCTGTGCCGATGGTCCTTCTCCAACCTTGTTCCGCTGCCGCTCGACATTCCCCGGCGAGGAACGCTCCGACAAAGAGGACATCGACGCTGCGGCCAGGGCCGGGGACACATAGATATGGTCGATGAGGTCCCACTTGCCGTCGTACTTGATCGTCCCGAAACCGCGGCGATACAGGTCCAGATGCAGGGGGCGCAGGGTAGGTTCCAGGAGGTGGAAGACGGGATTCGCGGGCGTGTCATTAAAGTCTCCGCAGGCGATGATCCGGTCGATGCCCGCCGCCGAGAGCGAATCCGCCAGGAACCGCAGCCGCTCCACCGCGATGCGCCGACGGGGTTCCGACTCGGACGCGCCCCCGTACTTTGAGGGGTGGTGGTTCACCAGTACGGCGAAGACCCCGTCGCGACCCTCAGGGAGATTCCCGGTCAAGCCGGGAATGACAGTGGGGGTACCGGGAACGGCAGTTGGAGTGCCGCGAATGACACTGGGGGTGCCGGGAACGGCAGAATGGGTGTCGGAAATGACCGAAGACGCACCAGGAAAGACAGAAGGGGGGACGGGAACGATCCTTCGGAATACGCACAACAGGATGTCCCGCGTTGCGAGCAGCGAATCCGCCGCATAGAGATGGCAGGGCTTAGAGTCAAGAAGTTCCAGCCGGGAGGAGCGGTAGAGCAGGGCGACATCGATGCCCCGCCGGTCCGGAGAATCATAGTGGACATACCGGTAGTCCAACTTCCGGAGCGCAGTCTTCTGCAGCACCTGACGGAGGACGAACGCATTCTCGACCTCGGCCAGGCCTACGACATCGGGCAATCGTCCCGTCTCCCCTTCCACCCACAGCAGCGCCTTCGCAAACGCATTCGCCTTCGCCTGGAACCGCTTCCAGGTCCAGTGCCGCTCCCCCGCCGCCGAAAACTCCTGGTCCGACACCGTCGTGGAATCATTCCGCCAGTCGAAGAAATTCTCCACGTTCCAGAACATCAAGGTCAGTTCCTGATCTCCCATCTCCTCCTCATTGTGTACAAGTCTCGCTTGTACATGACAAATGACATCAGATGGTTTCTTTGTGCTCAAGTCTCGTGATTTCTGGCCGATTGTGCCGTTTTCGGCGAGACTTGAACAAAGAATCGGCGTTGGGGATAGTTTATTGTGTACAAGCAAGACTTGTACACACGGGGAGGTTACTGCAGCGAGGGCCGGAAAGGCTCCAACCAGCAAGTAAAAGGAAACAATAAGGCCCTGTAACAATGGGACGGTTATCATCTGCGTTCTCATGCGCCCAAGTTAGGGAGCGGCGACAGAACCCAGGGCAAGAAACGTAAAAATGTGGTGAATTGTTTTCTGTTGTTTCAAAAAAACAAAAAAAGCCCCCCGTGCGAAGCGCAAGGGGAGCGTGAATAAAGGTTTAGGTTGAGTACTTACACGTTGAACAGGAAATGCATGATGTCTCCGTCCTGGACGACGTAATCCTTACCTTCGATGCCCATCTTGCCGGCGGCGCGGACGGCCGCTTCGGTCTTGTAGTGCACGAAGTCCTCGTACTTGATGACCTCGGCACGGATGAAGCCGCGCTCGAAGTCGGTGTGGATGACGCCGGCGGCCTTGGGGGCCTTGTCGCCCACGCGGATGGTCCAGGCGCGGCACTCGTCGGCACCGGCCGTGAAGAAGGTCTGGAGGCCCAGGAGGCGATAGGCACCCTGGATAAGGCGGACGACGCCGGACTCTTCCAGGCCCATTTCCTCGAGGAACATCTGCCGGTCCTCATACTCCTCGATCTCGGCGATTTCGGCTTCGGTACGGGCGGCGATGACCAGGATCTCGGCATTCTCGCCGGCGACAGCGGCGCGGACCGCATCGACATAGGCGTTACCTGTTGCGGCGGAAGCCTCATCCACGTTGCAGACATACATGACCGGCTTGTTCGTGAGCAGATACAGGTCGCGGGCCATCTGCTCTTCCTCGGCGTTCTCGGGAACGACCGTACGGCAGGACTTGCCCTGCAACAGGACCTCGCGATAGCGCTGCAGCAGCGAGAGAAGTTTCTTCGCCTCCTTGTCACCACCCGTCGTGGCCTGCTTCTCGACCTTCTTGATGCGGTTCTCGACCGTCTCCAGGTCCTTGATCTGCAGTTCCATGTCCACGACTTCCTTGTCACGGACCGGATCCACGGAACCATCGACATGGACGATGTTGCCGTCGTCGAAACAGCGGAGGACATGCAGGATGGCGTCGGTCTCGCGGATGTTCGCGAGGAACTGATTGCCGAGTCCTTCACCCTTGGAGGCGCCCTTCACCAGACCGGCGATGTCCACGATTTCCACCGTGGCGGGAATGGTGCGCTTGGGCTGGCAGATTTCCGTCAGCACTTCCAGGCGCTTGTCCGGCACGTTGGTGGAGCCCACGTTGGGATCGATGGTGCAGAACGGGAAATTCGCGCTCTGGGCCTTGCCCGAACTCACGCAGTTAAACAAAGTGGACTTCCCAACATTGGGAAGTCCCACTATTCCACATTTCAAAGCCATAGACTAGAAGAATCTGGCACGGTTGTCCTTGACGCCGGCATCCTGCATCATCGCGGGGACGATCATCTGGGCGGCGTAATTCTGGATCTGGTCGTGGGCGAGTTTGGCGTCGCTCTCGGTGTAGAAGGCACCGGTCTCGCGACCCTTCACCTCGAACACATACACACCGATGGAACCGGCGACCGGGCCGCAGACCTTTCCTTCCGGAGCGGCGGCGATGGCGCCGACGAACTTCGGATCCAGGTTGCGGGCGGCCATCGAAGCGAAGGCTACGTCGCTCTGGGTGTTGACGGACGTTCCGAGTTTCTCGGCGATGGCCTCGAGGTCGGTCAGGCCGGCGATCTGCTCGGCGACTTCAGCGCGGCGCTTCTCGGCGTATTTCTCGCTGTAGAGTTGGTTCTTGATCTGCGGAGCCACCTCGGAGACCGGGGCGATACCTTCCTTATGGGCACCGGTGACGGCGACCACGAAGAAGTAGTTGTTGTCCACGGTGATGATGTTGGACACCTTGCCCGGCTTGTTGTCGAAGGCCCAGCGGGTAACTTCCTTGGCATGGCCGATGGAACCGTAGGTATCGGTGCTCTCGGTGATGTTCATGCTGTGGGAGTACGTGCCGAGGGAATCGCAGGCAGCGCGGTAGTTCGCATACTTGCCGCCGGCGAGGGTGGCGACGCGGTTCGCATCGTTGTAGTACTTGTTGAAGGTCTCCTTGCTGGAGAGGATCTCCTTCTCGAACAGGGCAACCTGCTTGAAGAGCGCCGGGGCACCCGCCTCGGTCACCTCCACGATGTGGGTGGCGATGTTGGACTGGAGGATGAACGGCTGGCCCACCTTGGCGGTGAAGATGGCGTTGAAGCCGGTCGGCAGGTAGGAGATGGTCGCCTGGGAGATCTCGCCGATCTTGCCGAACTCACCGTCCGCGTTGGAACCGCGGTCCAGGGAGTGTTCCTCGGCCAGGGCGGTGAAGTTGCCACCCTTGCGGAGAACCTCGAGGAGGCTGTCGGCCAGGTGCTGGCCGTCCTCGTTGGACTGGAACATCATGTGACGGACCGTCACGGTCTCAGGCATCGTCGAAGTGGCCATGATACGGCCGGCATAGAGGGTATTCCCGTCCTTGATCACCGGGGTGACGCCCTCGTTGTGCTCGGAGACGAAGGTGTCCAGTTCCGCATTCACGGTACGGAGATCGCCCTCCTTGTACCAGCGCTCATCCCACTGGGTATCGGAGTTGCGCTGCAGGAAGGCGCGCATGTTGTCGGTGGTGGTGAACTCGTCGTACAGTCTCACGAACTCGCTGTTCGCGGCGGCGATGTCCTCGGCGGACGGAACCACCTGGAAGACGACGTATTCGATGTCGCGGGCAGCCTGCTGCTCGAAGAACTTCTTGTGGTTGTTGTAGAAATCGTTGATTTCCTTGTCGGTCACGACGACGGTGGTGTCGGTGGCATAGGAGAAGGGAATCATCACGAAGTCCACGTCGGCCGTGGTGTTGTTGTCGGCGATGGCCTTGTTCACCTGCAGGGCGTTCTCCACGTTGGAGTTCAGGAACAGGGAGTTGTACTTGGTGTAGTACTGGTTCCGAAGGACGGACTCCTGGAGGTACTGCCAGATAGCCCGGGCATTCTCGTCTCCGTCCTCCACCGTCTGGACGAAGTCCACCAGGCGGGCGCTGGAGAAATTGCCGTTCTCATCCGTGAAAAGGGAGGCAATCACCGGGGAAATGTTCTCACCGTTGGTCAGGTCCACCATTTCGGCCTTGCCCACGGAAATGCCGGCAGCCTGCGCATTCTTGATGAACAGGTTCTCGTCCACGAGTTTCTGCCAGACCGCGTTGCGGATCTGAATCTGCTGCTGCTCGCTGGAGGAAGTATTGCCGGACAACAGTTCGTTGATGCGGGACATGTGGTCCACCTCCGCCTGGAAATCGGTATAACTGACGGACTTGCCGCCAATCTTACCCACGTCATACTTGGAGGAGACGGACTGGACCGTCTGGATGATCTGGCTCGGATCGATGATAAAGAGGAGGAGCGGGAGGGCAACCAGGATGGAAAGCACGATGCCCCAACCGCGAAGTTTCTCTAAAACTGCCATTTCTATGTTACTTTTTTAAAATTTTCGTCAATTTTCAGTCAAGGGCGCAAATTTAGTCATTTTCTTTCAAATTACCACTATTTTTTCGCATATCAGGTCGTTTTGCGCCTTTCTGAAGGGGAAATGGCCCGATAAAGTTGACTGAATCCAGGACGACTTTGGTGGAATCCTGCTCCACGACTCCGTAACTGTTGAACGGACGCTGGATGATGGCGTTACGGGCCATGTCGTCCGACCGCATCCCGAACCCCTGCATGAAACCGGCCGGGGAAGACATCTTGATATAGCAGTCCGTCCAGATTTCCTTGGCCTTCTGGTCCCAATAGATGGTATCCGTCTCCATCGTCTCCTGATTCACGATGTTCCGGATGACCACGCTGCCGAAGGCCGACCATTTATCCTCCCCCGCATTCTTCTTCGTGTCGTGCCGGGCCTTCTGCGACCGGATGGTGGTTTCCAGGGAACCGTCCTCCGCATACCCATACACGGAGAGGCCTTTCGGGAACAGTTCGAAGGAAACGCTGTCGTGGTCGTAAACCTCCATCACGGGCGCCTCCACGCGCATTTTCAGTTTTCCGTTCTCCGTCTGGACGAAGAACATGCTGTCCACGATCTGGAGCGGCGTCTGGGAGAGGTCCAGTTTCTCGGCCTCGGACAGGTTTCCCTTGCATGAAAATACGACGAAAGCAACCGCCAATGCGGTTGCCATCGTCGTAAATATGCGGTTTTCTTTCACAGAATCTTATCTGGTACGGACCGTGGTGGTGGTGGTCATGCCACCGCAGGAGACCGTGTAGATCTGACCCTTAGCCAGGTCATACATGAAGATCTCGCTGGCTTCCGGATAGTAGATGCTCACCTTGCCGATGGCGGAACGGGCGTCGTCCGCGAGGCTGGCGTCGGCAGCCTGGGCCTTCTGGTAGTAGTCCGTGGCGGCCCAGTAGCGGGCGTACTTGTCCACGTCGCCACCGCAACCGGCGGAAGCCCAGAGGTTGCCCATGATCATGTAGGCCTTGCCGGCATAGCCGTTGTCCAGACGGACCGCCTTGCCGGCGGCGTCGAAGGCGCGGCCGCGCATGTTGTTCGCATAGCAGAAGCGGGCGAGTTCGTACAGGTACTGGGCGTCGACGACATCGTCGGATTCCTCGGAATCGATGGCTTCCTCGATGTAGCGGCAGGCGTCAGCCACGTTGCCGCGGGCGGCGTTCAGTTTGAACAGGCCGTAGGCGCTGCGGTAGGACGGATCCAGTTTGTGGAGGGCGGTGACGGCCTTGAAGTAGAGGTCGTTGTTGGAGCAGTCCTCGGCGCTGTTCATCAGTTTCACGATGTTGGTGACCACGGCGGCGTTCGTCGGATCGGCATCGAAACGCGGGGTGAAGATGGCGATGAGGTTGTCGCAGGAAGCGACCTTGCTGTCAGCGAACACGCTCTCGATGGTGGCCTTGGTCTTGAGGTTGTCCTCCGCCTCGGCATCGCTCTTCGCGGTGGCGCCGGCGATGGCCTCGGAGACCTTGTCGTACATGTTGATCACGTCATCGGCCTGGAGTTTGCCCTCGCGGTAGAGGTTGATGGCTGCCTGGAGGTTGTTCACCAGGAGGCCGCCCTTGGTCTCGCTGCCGAGGTCGTTGATGATGGCGGTCAGATTGTCGTACAGATACTTGGAATCCTCGCTCCGGAAGTTGATCATGTACTGGCCCTTGTTGTTCAGGATGGTGGCCTTCTGGTCCACGCCCTTGGCGGTACGCGGATAGAACTCAAGCCGCTGGTCCTGCAGGACGAGGAGGCTGTCCACCTGCGCCTGGAAGAGCGTCGGGTTCTTGCGGTTCTTGTTGATCTCGCGGTTCAGCAGGGTGGAACCGTGGACAAACAGGTTCTGGGACGCGGTAGCCGGGCAGATGGCATAGGCTTTCCGCCAGTTCGGCAGGGCGGAATCATAATTCTTCTGTTTGTAGTACTCCTGATAATAGGAAAGGTACTTGATGCATTCTGCGCTGTCCGCACCATACTTACCCTGGGCAGACGCTTTCTGGCCCATGAAGGCTGCCATGACGGCCAGGAGGATGAAGGTCAATCTTTTCATATCGCGTTAGAATTTGTTTTGTCAAACTTTCCTTACTGGTACTGCGGTTTCCGGAACCAGATGTCGAAGATGTTGAATCCGACGTGGAAGCCGATGTACTTTTCCTTGACGAACGTGCTTCCGAAACCCCTTTGACCGAGATCAATCGCAAAAGTGATGCCATTGTAGCCCTGGAACACCGGAAGAGTCATGCCGAGGGTGATGCCGGCGGCCGTCAGATTGCGTCCGTCCACCTGGTAGTAGGACTGGTCCATATAGGCTCCGAGCCGGTAGGTGCAGCGCCGCAGGAAGTAGCGGATGTCGTTCCGGTTCGGGGTAATTTCGAACCCGGCCTTGAAGGACTGCATCCTGGATGTCGTGAACTTATAGACACCGTTGTTGCGGAAGCCGCGGACCGCGTCGAAGTTGCTGCCCGTCCAGTCGCCCGTGAGATAGTCGAATTCCATGGACCAGCGGTCCCCCCGCGCGTAGGACACGCCCACGCCGATTTCGTCGCCGATGCTGATGTTGTCCTTCTGCAGGTCGTGGCGGCCCAGGTCCAGTTCCGAGATGTTGCTGTATTCGATGGCATGGCCCGTCACCTTGGCTTTCAGGCGGTAGGTGGCGCCGATGACCATCCGGCCGGTGCCGATGGGCTGCTCGTACTGGAGGCCGAACTTGGCGGTATGGGCCCGCACCTGCAGGGTGTCGCCCAGGGTCTGTCCGCGGTAACTCGCGTCGCCGAACTGGCTGGCGGAGTACTTGCTGATGGTGCCGAAGTACAGGTTGTACTGGGCACCTATGGACAGCCGGTTCCACAGGGTGGCCGACGCACCTGCGAAGAAATTGTTGAGCCCGCCGTCACCGTAGGCACCGTAGGCGCGGGTGCCGGTATAGCCGATGCTCTGCTCGCCGGAGGTGATCTTGTCCGAATAGGCCATCGAGAAACCCGTGTCGCTGAAAGGCTGGATGCCCACCATGAACGCGGTATGGCGCCACATCGGGAAGGAAATCACGAAATCGTTCAGGTTGAACAGCGTCTTCGTGCTCTTCAAGTCTTCCTGGGAGAAAACGGAGAACTTGCCGGAAAGGCCGAAGTCCGCCATGAAGGAAAGGGAGTCCCGGGCGGTGGCGGAAGCAGGGTTCATCGTGTTGACGAACCGTTTGTTGCGCGTGGCGATGCCCACGCCGCCCATGGAAGCGTTGAAAGCGGTCCCGGCGGCATGAAGGTCTCCGACACCATATACGGAATAGGGAGAAAAGCCGCTGTACGTGCCGTTCTGCGCAGAGAGCGGCAACGCTGCCACGACCAGCGCGGCAACGGCGATCCAGATCCTATCGATCATTCTTGTCGACATATTCGTCAGCCATTAAAGCCAACCCCATCAAAACGAGGTTACAAATTACAAAGATGGAACTTTTCATCCGTTTTGCAAAATAATTCGCATCGCCGCCGGTAAACACGACGATATTCCCCGGATGAAGGGCCAGGTATCCTTCTATTTCAAATTGTATGCCCGAAACGACCCCGCTCTCGATGGAAGCCGTTTCCGACTGGCCCAGTACGGCGCAGGTTTCGGGGGTGTTCACCAGCGGCAGCGCCCGGGAATACCGGTTGAGCGCCTTGAACCGCGTACGGCAGCCCAGGGAGATGTTTCCACCCGTGTACAGGCCGTCCTTGTCGATGAAATCGACCGTCAAAGTGGTCCCGAAATCCACCAGGGTGCAGCCCATGCCGCGGAAGAGGTAGCGGGCGGCGAGGACGGAGGCTGCCCGGTCATAGGAAAGGTAGGCCGGAAGTCCGTGACTCAGAAGTTGTTCCTTATGGTCCTTGTCCAGGAGCATCAGATGGCCGCACTCACCCGCAAGGACCTTCCAGTCCTCCTCGGAGAGAGCATTGACCGACGCGACGACCATCACGGCAGGCTTCTCCCGGTGGGTGAGCGAAAGGAGGAAGTCCATCCACTTCTCGCCCTGGTACCGGAATGTCTTTCCGAGGGTCATCCCATCGGACCAGGCCGCCTTCAGGGCGGTGTTTCCTATTTCCACGAGCAGATTGGCCATAGACTGCAAATTTAATCATTTTCGGCGTCTATTGCAACCGCTGGAGCACTTTGAGGGCCGTTTCCAGGGTTGTGACGCCTCTGGAGACAGTCCGGAGTTTCCCCTTGTCCTGGTTGACCTTGAAGATGGCCGGATAGTCATTCACCTTGCCGATCACGCGCTCGAACTGCCGGGACTGGTAGTAGCCCGACATCGGGTTGGAAACGAAGAACATAATCTGCATCCCGTTCTTGATGATGATCTTCTCGAACCCGGTCCGGGCGCCTGAATTCCTGATTTTCACGACGGTCAGCAGATTCTTCACTTCCTGCGGCATCGGCCCGAAACGGTCCTCCAACTGGCGGCCCAGCCGGTCGATGTCGCGGTCGTCCATGAGGCCGTCCAGTTGCTTGTAGATCCGGATTTTCTCCGCGGTAACGTCGATGTAATCGTCGGGGATGAGGGCAGGCTGGTCGGTTTCCACCGTACAGTCTTCCACGAAGGTTTCGCGGGACTGTTTCGTGGTGATACCGGTTTCGACTCCCAGTTCCTCCATCGCCTCGGCCAGGATTTTCTGGTAAGTCTCGAAGCCCATGTCGGAAATGAAACCGCTCTGTTCCGCACCCAGCAGGTTGCCGGCGCCGCGGATGTCCAGGTCCTGCATCGCAATGTTGAAGCCGCTGCCCAAGTCGGAGAATTCCTCGATGGCCTTCAGGCGCCTGCGGGCGTCTTCCGTGATGGAAATGAGCGGAGGGACGATCAGATAGCAGAACGCCTTCCGGTTGGAGCGTCCCACCCGGCCCCGCAACTGGTGCAGGTCGGACAGGCCGATGTTCTGCGCCTGGTTGATGATGATCGTGTTGGCGTTCGGAATGTCCAGGCCGTTCTCGATGATGGTCGTGCAGAGGAGCATGTCGTAGTCGCCCCGGATGAAATCCAGCATCTTGTTTTCCAGTTCCTTCGATTCCATCTGTCCGTGCGCCACGCAGATTTTCATGTCGGGAACCAGCCGCTGCAGGATGTCGTGGATGGCCGGCAGTTCCTCCACCTTGTTGTGCAGGAAGAAAATCTGGCCGCCCCGGTTGAGTTCGTAACTGATGATGCCCTTGATTTCCTGCTCGTCGAACAGGATGATCTCCGTCTGGATGGGAATCCGGTTTGGCGGCGGTGTATTGATGATGGAAAGGTCGCGCGCGCCCAGGAGCGAGAACTGCAGGGTTCTCGGAATCGGGGTGGCCGTCAGGGTGAGGGTATCGACCGATGCCTTCAGATGACGGAGTTTCTCCTTCGCCGCGACGCCGAATTTCTGTTCCTCGTCGATGACCAGGAGTCCCAGGTCCCTGAACTCGAAACCGGAGCCCAGCACCTTGTGCGTCCCGATCAGGATGTCAATCTTCCCTTCTTTCAGGCGTTTCTTGATGTCCGTCAATTCCTTCGCCGTCCTCAGACGGCTCACGTAATCGACCGTGCAGGGAAGTCCTTTCAGGCGGGCCTTGAACGTTTCGAAATGCTGGAGCGCCAGGATGGTGGTAGGTACCAGGACCGCCACCTGCTTGGAGTCGCAGACGGCCTTGAAAGCCGCCCGGATGGCGACTTCCGTCTTTCCGAAGCCCACGTCGCCGCAAACCAGCCGGTCCATCGGGCAGTTGTCCTCCATATCCTCCTTGACCGCCATGGTGGCCCGTTCCTGATCGGGCGTATCCTCGTACATGAAGGACGATTCCAGTTCTTCCTGGAGATAGTTGTCGGGCGAGAAGGCGAAGCCCTTCGAAGCCCGGCGCTTGGCGTAGAGTTGGATGAGTTCCTTGGCGATGTCCTTGACCCGGGACTTGGCCGACGACTTCATCGTCGCCCACATCTTGGAACCGAGTTTGTTGATGCGCGGCATCTCCCCTTCCTTGGACCGGAAACGGGAAATCTTATGCAGGGAATGGACCGATACGAACACGACGTCGTTGTCGCGGTACATCAGTTTCACGACCTCATGGACACGGCCCTTGTCGTCGGTCATCTTCACGAGACCGCCGAATATACCAACGCCATGGTCGATATGGACGATGTAGTCGCCCAGGTTGAAGGAACTCAGGTCATTGAGCGTGAGTTGTTCCGACTTTTCCACCGTCCGGCGGATGCGGACGCGGTGGAAACGGTCGAAGATCTCGTGGTCGGAATAGCAGCAGATCCGGTCCTCGTTGTCGATGAATCCCGCATGGATGTTCCTGCCCTTGACAAACTCGGGGAGCAGCGCATGCTCGTCCTGCAGCATGATGGAACGGAGGCGCTCCAACTGGGATTCCTTTTCACCGTAGATACAGACCTTATAATTGTTTTCCAGCCGGGTGCGGATGTCCGAAAGGAGCAGTTCGAAGTTCTTGTTGAACACCGGCTGCGGCGAAATCGAGAAAGCGACGCTGTCCGTTCCCTGGTTCTGGAGCGGAATATCCAGGAAAACATGCCGGAAAGCCGTCAGTTCCGGGAAGAACTCCCGGTCCCTGTACATATCGGACGAATCCAGCCAGACCACCGCATCCTCCTTCACGAGCGTCAGGATGCTTACGCCGCCCTCTCCCTGACCGCCTGCAACGATATCCGGGTAGATTTCGGCCTTATCGACCTTGTCGATGGACAACTGCGTATTGCAGTCGAAGGTATGGATCTTCTCGATTTCGTTCCCGAAGAAAGTGAACCGGTAAGGATGGTCCAGGGAATAGGAGAAAATGTCGATGACGGCACCCCGGATGGCATACTGGCCGGGAGCCGATACGAAATCGGCCCGCTCGAAGCCTTGCCGGACCAGCATGTCGCGCAGGGAATCATAGGAAATCTCCTGCCCGACGCTGAGGGAAAGGAGCGCACCGGTTATCTTTTCCTGGTCCGGAACCGGTTCCTCCAGGGCGGAAGGATACGTTACGATGAACAAGGGTCCGCTGCCGGGATCCATCAACTTGCCGATGGCGGCGGTCCGCTGGACACCCAGGGAAGATTTGTAATTGCTCCGTTCCACGGCGCCTCCGCTGTCTGGAAGGAAGAACACGCAGTCCCCTTCCACCAGGTTATACAGGTCCGCACTGCAATATTCGGCCGCTTCCCGGGTGGGAAGGACCAGCAGATGAACCCCTTTATCAGCGATCTGGGAAACGACGAACCAGCGGGCGGACAGAAACAGCCCGCTGCAGAATGTTTCCCGGGAGGAATCCATCCTGCGGCGGAGCAAGGCTGTCGATGCTTGACTTATCAACATTCTGCTCAGAAAGGCTGTTGAAAAGGTGTTGATAACCGGTTGATGGAACTGTGGAAAACCCGAGGCGGAAAATCCGCGTGAGTTCCCAACAAGTTTTCCACGGGGAAAAACCCCGGTTATCCACAACTTTCAAAGCACTCAATTAAATGATATACAATGTGTTCCGAATAGTTATCAACAAATTGACAGGAACACTAACATCATTTAAATTCAATAATAAAATACTATATTTGTACCTGTAACAGACCCGAACGCCCATGAGCGAATTCGACCCGCGCAGCACAACCGACCGCAAAGATAGTGAATTGGACGGAATTATCCGCCCGCAACAGTTGGATGATTTCACCGGACAGAAGGAAATCGTCTCGAACCTGGAAATCTATATCAAGGCCGCCAAGATGCGCGGCGAGGCCCTGGACCACACCCTCTTCCACGGTCCTCCAGGTCTGGGAAAGACCACCCTCGCACATATCATCGCGAACGAGATGGGCGTCAACATGAAGGTCACGTCGGGTCCGGTCCTGGATAAGCCCGGCGACCTGGCGGGGCTCCTCACTTCCCTGGAAAAGGGCGACGTGCTCTTCATCGACGAAATCCACCGGCTCTCCCCCGAGGTGGAGGAATACCTGTACTCGGCGATGGAGGACTATGTCATCGACATCATGATCGACAAGGGACCCGGCGCCCGGAGTGTCCGGATTTCCCTGAATCCTTTCACGCTGGTGGGCGCGACCACCCGGAGCGGTCTCCTGACGGCCCCGCTGCGGGACCGGTTCGGCATCAACTGCGCGCTGGAATACTATGATACGGAGGACCTTCGGAAGATCGTCATCCGGAGCGCGACCATCCTGGGCATCGAGGTGGACAATGACGCGGCGCTGGAAATCGCCTTGCGCAGCCGGGGCACCGCCCGTATCGCCAATGCGCTCCTGAAGCGCGTCCGCGACTTCGCGCAGGTGCTCGGCGACGGCCGCGTAGATGTGGACATCGCCCGCTTCGCCCTAAACAAACTCAAGATCGACAAGCGCGGCCTCGATTCCATCGACCACAAGATCCTCCGCACCCTCATCACCACCTTCAAGGGCGGTCCCGTGGGCGTGGGGACGCTCGCGACCTCCATTTCCGAGGACGCCGGCACGCTGGAAGAGGTCTATGAACCCTTCCTGATCAAGGAAGGCTTCCTCATCCGCACCCAGCGCGGCCGCGTCGCCACCGAACTCGCCTACCACCACCTGGGCATGGACGCCTGTCTCCCCCAGCGGAAATACAACCCCGACGATAACGGAACCCTCTTTTGATATGAAAAAAATACTGTTTACCTTTCTTCTGGCGCTGGCGGCCGTGCCGGCGCTGGCGTGCACGTCGGTGATTATCAGCGGAAAGGTGCGGGCCGATGGGAAGCCGGTGATGTACAAGCACCGGGATACGGACCATCTGACGAATGATATCCGGTGGTTCCAGGGAGAGAAGTACAGTTTCATCGGCCTGGTCAATACCGACGTTCCGCTGCAGAAGGAGGTATGGGCCGGGACGAACAGTGCCGGGTTCAGCATCATGAATACGGCGACGTACGACCTCAAGGAGGATGACGTGCCGGCCGATCGGATGGACCGGGAAGGATTCCTGATGTACCGGGCGCTCGAGATCTGCGCGACGGTCGAGGATTTCGAGCATTTCATCGACACGCTTTCCAAGCCGATGGGGGTGGAAGCCAATTTCGGCGTCATTGACGCCAAGGGCGGTGCCGTCTATTATGAGATGGACAACTGGAAGATCCGCGCGAAGCACGACGTGAACGAGGAACCTTCCGGATACCGGGTCGTCACGAACTTCACCTGGGAAGGCCGGGAGGCGGACCGCAAGGGCGTGGACCGTTATGAAAAGGCTTGCTCGCTGCTGGCCGAAACCTGCATTCCCATCGCCGAATGGGACCATGATTTCCTCATCAACAAGATTTCCCGCAGCGGCGCTCCCATCCTCCGTTCCATCACCTCCGCCGCCATCGTCTTCGAGGACGGAATCATGTGGGCCTCCCTGGGACAGCCGGACAAGAACCCGTACAGGGCCTACAGCGTGCATAATTTTCCGCATTAGTCCTATTTTAGTTTGTAAAAGTCCCATAATTAGCGTAAATTGCAGGACCATTTCGAATCATCAACAATAATCCAACACTTATATGGCTGATTCTAAACTGATTTCCAAGATTCCGGAAGGACCGCTCGCCGAGAAATGGTCGAAGCGCAAGGCCGAAATCCGGATCGTCTCTCCGAACAACAAGCGGAAACTCGAGGTCATCGTCGTGGGTACGGGCCTCGGCGGTGCTTCCGCCGCTGCTTCGCTGGGCGAACTCGGGTACAACGTGAAAATCTTCTGCATTTCCGATTCCCCGCGCCGGGCGCACTCCATCGCCGCGCAGGGCGGTATCAATGCCGCGAAGAACTACCAGAACGACAACGACTCCGTCTATCGTCTGTTCTACGACACCATCAAGGGCGGTGACTACCGTTCCCGGGAGGCCAATGTGTACCGCCTTGCCGAGGTGAGCGCGGCCATCATCGACCAGTGCGTCGCCCAGGGCGTCCCGTTCGCCCGGGAATACGGCGGTTATCTCGCGAACCGTTCCTTCGGCGGCGTGCAGGTCAGCCGTACGTTCTATGCCCGCGGGCAAACCGGCCAGCAACTGCTCCTCGGTGCCTATGCGGCCCTGAACAAGGAAATCGCCGCCGGCTCCGTGAAGAGTTATCCGCGTCACGAGATGCTGGACCTCGTCATCATCAACGGCGAAGCGAAGGGTATCATCGCCCGTAACCTCGTGACCGGCGAAATCGAGCGTTTCGGCGCCCACGCCGTGGTCCTCGCCACCGGTGGCTATGGAAATGCCTATTTCCTGTCCACCAACGCCATGAATTCCAACGGCTCCGCCGCGATGCAGGCCTACCGCAAAGGCGCTTTCTTCGCGAACCCCTGCTTCGCGCAGATCCACCCCACCTGCATTCCGGTCCATGGCGACCAGCAGTGCAAACTCACCCTGATGTCCGAGTCCCTGCGTAACGACGGCCGCATCTGGGTGCCGAACAACATGGAGGATGTCATCAAACTCCGCAAGCACGAGATCAAGCCTTCCCAGATTCCAGAAGAGCGCCGCGACTACTATCTGGAGCGCCGTTATCCGGCCTTCGGCAACCTGGTTCCGCGTGACGTCGCTTCCCGCGCCGCCAAGGAGCGCTGCGATGCCGGCTACGGCGTGAACGAGACCGGCCTGGCCGTGTTCCTCGACTTTGCCGATGCCATCAAGCGTCTCGGCCACCAGCGGGTGGAGGAACGCTACGGCAACCTCTTCCAGATGTACGAGAAGATCACCTCCTCTTCCCCTTGGGAGGAGCCGATGATGATCTATCCGGCCATCCACTACACGATGGGCGGTCTCTGGGTGGACTACGATCTCCAGACCACCATCCCGGGACTGTACGCCATCGGCGAAGCGAACTTCTCCGACCACGGCGGCAACCGTCTCGGCGCCTCGGCCCTCATGCAGGGTCTGGCCGACGGTTACTTCATCCTCCCCTACACCATCGGTGACTATCTCTCCCACAAGTTTGCGGAGCCCAAGACCGACATCAACTCCCCTGAATTCGCCGAGGCCGAAAAGAACGTCATCGACCGGATCCAGAAGATCCTGGCGGTCAAGGGTACCGAGACCGTGGACAGCATCCATAAGAAACTCGGCCACATCATGTGGGAATATGTGGGCATGGCCCGTAACGAGGAAGGCCTGAAGAAGGGCATCGCGGAAATCAAGGAACTCCGCAAGGAATTCTGGAAGACGGTCCGCGTCCCCGGCACGAACGAGGAATTCAACCAGGAACTGGAGAAAGCCCTCCGGCTGGTGGATTTCTTCGACATCGGCGAACTGATGGCCCGCGACGCCCTGAACCGCAGGGAATCCTGCGGCGGCCATTTCCGCGAGGAAATGCAGACGGAGGAAGGCGAGACCAAGCGCGACGACGAGAACTTCATGTACGTGGGTGCCTGGGAGTACAAGGGCGAAGGTGTCGAACCCGAACTCCACAAGGAGCCGCTCAAGTATGAGAACATCAAGATAGCGACCCGTAACTATAAAGACTAACGACGATTATGGAATATAACGTGAAAGTATGGCGTCAGAAGAACGCCAAAGCGAAGGGTCGTTTCGAGACCTATCATGTCACCGACGTGGAGGAAGATGCCTCCTTCCTGGAGATGCTGGACATCCTCAATGACCAGCTGATCCGCAAGGGCGTGGAACCCATCGCCTTCGACCACGACTGCCGCGAGGGTATCTGCGGCGCCTGCTCCCTGTATGTGGACGGCCGCGCCCACGGCCCGGACGACCAGGTGACCACCTGCCAGCTGTTCATGCGCCACTTCAAGCCGGGTGCCACCATCACCGTGGAGCCTTGGCGCAGCGCCGCCTTCCCGGTGATCAAGGACCTGGTCGTGGACCGTCAGGCCTTCGACAAGATCCTCCAGGCCGGCGGATTCGTCTCCGTCCGCACCGGTGCCGCCCAGGATGCCAACACCATTCTCATCCCGCACGATGACGCGGAACTGTCGATGGATGCCGCCGCCTGCGTCGGTTGCGGTGCCTGCGTCGCCACTTGTAAGAACGGTTCCGCCATGCTGTTCGTGGCCGCCCGCGTCAGCTCCCTGGCCCTGCTGCCGCAGGGTAAGCCGGAGGCCGCCCGCCGCGCCCGCGCCATGGTCGCCAAGATGGACGAACTCGGTTTCGGTAACTGCACCAACACCCGCGCTTGCGAGATGGAGTGCCCGAAACACGTCACCATCGACCATATTGCCCGCCTGAACCGCGAGTATCTGAAGGCCCGCTTCAGCGAGTAAGGAGTATCGCTCCGATGAGTCAGAAGCCGCAGGAATCACCTCCTGCGGCTTCTTTTTTAGGGTACCGACAATAACTTATAATATATTATAGCAGGCAATTTCCGGGAAGGGGAAAATGGGGTACAGGCCTCTGTAATAGGGAAATGAATAAGTTTTTTACTTTATTAAAAATATTTAGTTTTGAATTATAAGGTATTGTTTGGTTATAAAATGTTAGTTTTT
>JAFXMA010000127.1 GCA_017530725.1 Bacteroidales bacterium | reverse complement strand
GGGATCTTGCCGGTGATGGCGAGACCGGCGGCGGCGCCGACCATGTTGGCCTCGGCGATGCCGCACTGGATGAAACGCTCCGGGAACTCCGCGGCGAAGGCATCCATCTTGAGGGAGCCCTTGAGGTCCGCGGTGAGGGCGACGACGCGGCTGTCCGCGCGGCCCGCTTCGAGAAGACCCACGCCGAATCCGCTGCGGGTGTCCTTCTTGCCTGTATCGATGTACTTTTTCATGATGTCAATGGTTTAAAAGTCTCCAAGGGAGGTTTCACCTAACTGCTTGAGCGCGTCCTCGAGTTGCTCGGGCTTGGGAACGGAACCGTGCCACTTGTGGGTGCCGGCCATGAAGTCCACGCCGTGACCCATCTCGGTCTTGAAGAGGATCATCGTAGGCTTGCCGCTGCCCTTGCCGGCCTTGGCCAGTTCGAAGGCCTTGGCGATGGAATCGAAATCGTGGCCTTCGGCGACGATGGTGTTCCAGCCCCAGGCTTCCCACTTCTCGGCGAGGTCGCCTTCGCCGGAAACCTCGGAGACGGGGCCGTCGATCTGCTTGCCGTTCCAGTCGGTCATGGCGATGAGGTTGTCCAGTTTGTGGAACACGGCGAACATGCCGGCTTCCCAGATCTGGCCTTCCTCGGATTCGCCGTCACCGCACAGGCAGAACACGAAGTTGTCCTCCTTGTCCAGTTTCTTGCCGAGGGCGAGGCCGCAGGCGGCGGACAGGCCCTGGCCCAGGGAACCGGAGGCCTGGAAGATGCCGGGGAGGCTCTTGCGGATGGACGGGTGGCCCTGCAGGCGGGCGCCGAACGTACGGAAGGTGGCGAGTTCGCTCACCGGGAAATAACCGGCGCGGGCCAGCACGGAATAGTACACGGGCGTCATGTGGCCGGCGGAGAGGATGAACATGTCCTGTCCCTTGCCGTCCCGGGTCCAGGTGGCCGGATCCTGCTTCATCACGTTGAAATACAGGGTTGTGAGGATGTCGGTGGAGGACATCGATCCGCCCGGATGCCCGGACTTCGCGCTGCACACCATCCTCAGGATATCCCGCCGCACCTGCGTCGAGATCTCTTGGAGTTGCTTGTTGTCGTACATATCTGGTAACGTATAATTGCGGAATCATGCAAATATACGTTTTTTTTCGCACATTTCGCCCTCCGGGGCGGCTCTTTTTGTACTTTTTCCAAAAACCGTGTATCTTTGCACCCTCCCATGGAAATCGCCCTGCAAGGACATTACGGATACCGGAGACTGGTCGTATCCTCGGTTCCGAGCATCCTGATGATGCTCGTGGGGAGCATATACAGCGTGGTGGACGGACTGTTCGTGTCCAATTTCGTGGGGACGTCGGCCTTCGCCGCGCTGAACATCATCTGGCCGGCGGTGATGCTTGTCGGTGCGCTGGGGCTGATGGTGGGAACGGGCGGTTCGGCGCTGGTCTCCAAGACGATGGGGGAGGGCGACTATTACCGGGCGAGCCAGATCTTCACGATGCTCATCCGGTTCACGATCCTGCTGGCATTCGTGTTCATGGTCCCGCTGCTGGCGTTCATGGAACCGCTCGCCCGGCTGCTGGGGGCGGAAGGGGAGACGGCCCGGCTGTGCGTCGTTTACGGCAGCATCTGCACCATCGGCCTGCCGGCATTCATGCTGCAGATGTGCTTCCAGTCGTTCTTCATGACGGCGGAGCGGCCGCAACTCGGAACCATCCTGTCCATCGTGTGCGCGGTGACGAACATGGCGCTGGACGCGCTCTTCATCGTGGTTTTCAGATGGGGCCTCGCCGGTGCGGCGGCCGCATCGATGCTTGCGTGCTGCGTGGGCGGTTTCTTCCCGCTGTGGTATTTCTCCTCCCGCCGCAACCGCAGTTCGCTCCGGATGGTCCGCGCCCGTTTCGAGCGGGAACCCCTCTTGCAGGCCTCCAGCAACGGCCTTTCCGAATACGTGGGCAATATTTCCTGGAACGTCCTCGCCATCAGTTATAACCTCCAGTTACTCCGGATGATGGGCGAGAACGGCGTTGCGGCCTATTCGGTCCTTCTGTATTACGGCTACATCTTCGCCGCCGTCTTCTTCGGGTACAACATCGCCGTCACGCCCGTCATCGGCTATAACTACGGGGCGGGGAACAAGGCCGAACTGAAGAGTCTCCTTCGGCATTCCGTCATCCTTCTGCTGGTCCTCGGGGCGCTGATGACCCTGGTCTCCGAACTCTCCGCCGGGCCCGCCGCCCGCCTGTTCGTGGGCTACGACCCCGGCCTGTCGGCCCTCACGAAGCACGCCATCCGGCTGTACATGATCAGTTTCTTCATCGCCGGCATCAACCTGTTCACATCGGCCTGGTTCACGGGCCTCGGAAACGGCAAAGTGTCGGCCACGGTCTCCTTCATCCGGAACCTCGTCTTCGAACTGGGCTTCGTCTTCCTCCTGCCCGCCCTGATGGGCCCCGACGGCATCTGGCTCGCCGTCGATGCCGCCGACTTCTGCTGCCTCATCCTCTGCGTCACCCTGATCCTGGCTTACCGGAAGCGGTACGGGTATTGAGGAATGTTCCCCGTAGGTCCATATGGTGGACCCACGGGCTAAAAACCCCGTCAAACCTTTCCCGTAGGTCCTTCGAGTGGACCCTTGGGAAAACTATTGGCAATTGAATCCTTGTACTTGCGGGAGATGGGGAGTTCGAGATCATCGACATAAAGGAGGTCCCCATCGACATGGGTGATGGCGGCCTTGTTGACGAGATAGGAGCGGTGGATCCGGAGGAAGTGGGGGCGGAGGATGGCTTCCCACTGGGAGATGGGAGTCTTGTTCCGGAAGCGGCGGTCGCCCGTGGCGATGACGGTGGTGATGTCGTCGTTGGATTCGACGTACAGGATTTCTTCCAGCGGGAGCGTAACTGGTTTCCGGTCCGATGTGAACGTGATGGGCGCCGGCCGGGTGGGGCGTTTGCGGTCCAGCCAAGATTCGAAGAAGTGGCTGCCTGTCGCGAGGACGGTCAGGATGATGGCGAGGAAAACGGGATTGGTCAGGATTTGGGGAAGGTCCGGCCAGTCCCATTCCGGGCCGGGGAGATTCTCCCGGAAGGTAAGGATACAGTAATGGGCGATGAGGAAAAGGAGCATTTCCCCGATGAGGATGCCCATCACGATGAAAACCGTGTCCTTGATCCCCGTCCATCGATTCTTGAAATCCACCTTCGGAAAGAAGTATTTGGCCGCCAGGGCGCCGGGGAGGAACATCGACCCGAGAAACAGCGCTTCCAAAAACCGGTATCCCAGGCTGGTGAGCACAATCGCCACCAGCAGGATGGAAACCACCCAAAAGGATATGACCAGAAAACGTTTCATCGGTCTGATGCAAAAATAGCATAAAAAACGCATTTCCAGCGTGGCCTGTGTGCGAAAAGGGGGATTCGGCGATTCATCGTGGGGATTCGGCTTTGGAAAAGGGCGGCCGACCCTTACCTTTGTCCCAGCATGTCAAACCCATAAAAACTGTTGTCCCATGTTCAAAATCTTCATGCAGGGAGGAGCCGGCTTCATGACCATCCTCACCGTCCTCCTGGTCGCCATCTTTTTCGCCGCCTGGAAAGCCCCGCGCTGGATCAAGGAAATCGGTACCTTCGCGTTGGTGTTCGGATTCCTGACGTACCTCATCGGCCTGTATCAGATGTTCCAAGCCTTGCAGCAGGTTGCCGACGACCTGGGAGAAGGGGTCAGCGGCATTTTCGACCTGATCTCCCCCAATGTTCTCTTCGGCGGGATGAGAATCGGCCTGATTCCGGTCTTCTACGGCGTCATCATCTACCTGATTTCCCTCATTGTCCGGATCATCAAGAAGCCGCGGCTGTAATGAAACGGCTTTTCATCATCCTGTGTGTCGGTCTGACGGCCCTTTCCTGTTGGAGCCGTTCAGACCGATTCAAGGTCGATATCGACAAGGCCCTGAAGCACCCGGGGCGCGCCCAGGACGTGTACGCGGAGACCGTGTCGATCCCGCTCCAAGGACTGGAAGGGATTGCCCTCGGACAAGAGATCAGGCTGCTAGACGTCACCGCAGACCGTTTTTTCCTTTTGGACAAGGAGAAGAATGAGATTCTGATCTTCGACTGGAACGGCCAATGCGCGACCATGATAGCGATGGCCGATTCTGTTATCGATTTCTCGGTATATCGGGACCGGGTACTGGATGTCTTGACGGAAGAGGCCATTATTGAATATAGCACGACAGACGGTACTTTCCTGGCGGAGTACCCGATCAGAGACCTGGATGTGATGTTGAAAAGAGTAGCCAGGGTAACTGAGGATGGTATCTTTATGCTGGGCACTCAGGACGGGTATGCGTACGACGTCAGTTATTTAATCAGTAAAAGCCGTTTCTATCCCGCCGCCCGGCCTGCTTCGGATTATCTGTCGACACACGCGTTTGTACCGGCATCGGAGTGTCAGAACAGCCGTTTCTTCCGATGCGATGGAATTGTGTACAGTTTCGGTTCCCGGTCCGGACAGATTGCCCAATACACGGACGATTATTTCATCTGCGTCCCGTATCAATGGGACTTCGGCAAGCGGGCTCCTGTCTTTACCAATGTCCAGAAAACCACCGGGAAGATTTATCTCGCTTTTGCACTGGACGGGAAAGACTATGTGCTCGTTTACAACCTCGATAACCGGAGGTACAAAGTCGTGGATTACGACACTTTTCCGCTCGGAGTCATCTATGCCGGCAGGAATTACTATTTTTCACCTGCCGACCGTGCGATTATCTGCCACACGCTATAAATACCGATTCTCCCGAACCTCCGGTAGCAAAAACGGCCTCCTACTCATTGCAGCGCAACATATGCCCCATCGAAAGGTGGGGTATGTTGCATTTGGGCACGCACAATGATGATTTCGCTACCGGAGACTCGGTGCCATAATGGCACCTCAAAAGCGCGACGGACGGCATAGTGCGATATCTGCCAGAAAATGCGTATCTTTGCAAGTTATGAAGAACATCCGCAACTTTTGCATCATCGCGCATATCGACCATGGGAAGAGCACCCTGGCGGACCGGCTGCTGGAACTCACGCGTACGCTGAGCGACCGGGAGATGGAGAACCAGGTGCTGGACGACATGGACCTGGAGCGGGAGAAGGGCATTACGATCAAGAGCCACGCCATCCAGATGGAGTACACGCGGGGCGGGGAGACGTACCGGTTGAACCTGATCGACACGCCCGGCCACGTGGACTTCAGTTACGAGGTGTCGCGTTCCATCGCCTCTTGCGAGGGCGCGCTCCTGGTGGTGGATGCCTCGCAGGGAATCCAGGCCCAGACGATTTCCAACCTGTACCAGGCCATCGACCACGGGCTGGAGATCATTCCTGTGCTGAACAAGATCGACATGGATTCCGCGCAGCCGGAGGTCGTGACGGACCAGGTGTGCGACCTGCTGGGTTGCGATCCGGAAGAGGTGTACCGGGTTTCGGCCCGTACGGGCGAAGGCGTGCCGGCGGTGCTGGACGCCATCGTGGACAAGATTCCTGCGCCGAAGGGCGATCCCGACGCGCCGCTGCAGGCCCTCATCTTCGACTCGGTGTTCAATTCCTTCCGCGGCATCATCGCCTATTTCAAGGTGGTGAACGGCAGCATCCGGAAGGGCGACAAGGTGAAGTTCTTCAATACCGGCAAGGAATACGAGGCCGAGGAAATCGGCAATCTCAAACTCAAACTGAATCCTACGGGCGAGGTCCGTGCCGGGGATGTGGGTTATATCATTACCGGTATCAAGGCGGCCGTGGAGGTGAAGGTGGGCGATACCATCACCCATGTGGAAACGCCTTGTCGTGAGGCCATTGCGGGCTTCGAGGAAGTGAAGCCCATGGTGTTCGCCGGCCTGTATCCGGTGGATGCCTCCAAGTTCGAGGAACTGCGCGCCACGCTGGAGAAATTCCAGCTCAACGACGCTTCCTTCACCTATGAGCCGGAGAGTTCATTGGCCCTGGGCTTCGGCT
>JAFXMA010000126.1 GCA_017530725.1 Bacteroidales bacterium | reverse complement strand
GATGGCCGCGCCCGTGATGTCGCCCTCGATCATCCGGATCCGCCGGCCCATGAGCGGGCGGTAGTTCTTCTCGAAATAGTACACCAGCATCTCCGTCAGGCGGCGCTCCGCGGTGATGGAGCCCTTGCCCCGGAGGAGGCACCAGATGACGGTGTCCTCCCCGGTCTGTTCGATCAGTTCGCGCAGGACATGGATGCCCAGGAAACCGGTCGCGCCCGTCAGCAGGATGTTTTTCCCCAGCCCGCGGCATTCTCCGGCCTGGAAAGCCTCGAGAGTATTGCCCGCGAGCAGGTTTTCGATGGCGGAATAGTCGTAGGCGGTGACATCGTCCTTGTCATCGGCCGGCGCTTCGGCGCCTCCGGTCAGGAAAGCCGCCAGGGCGCGGGCCGTAGGATTGTTGAACACATCGCCATAGGAGAACTTCAGGCCGCGCTTTTCGGCGCTCACCAGCACGCTCGTCACCATCAGCGAGGAGCCGCCCAGGTCGAAGAAACTGTCGGTGGCGCCCACACGCTCCAAGCCCAGGGTTTCGGCGAAGACTTCACACAGGGCGGTCTCGGTCGAGCCCTCGGGCTGGACATAGTCGCCGCCCGAAGTCATCACAGGGGCAGGCAGGGCTTTGCGGTCCACTTTCTGGTTCACGTTCAACGGAATCTTGTCCAGTTTCGCGAAGGCGGCCGGGACCATGTACGGCGGTTTCCGCTCCAGGATGAAGGCGGACAGGGCCTTGGTGTCCAGGTCTCCCTCGCACACGACGTAGGCGGCGATGAACTTGCCGCCGGAAGGATTGTCGAAAGGCTGGACCGTCACGTCCTTCACGCCCGGGAATTCCCGGATGACAGCCTCCACTTCCTTGGTCTCCACCCGGAAGCCCCGGATCTTGACCTGGCCGTCGTTGCGGCCCACGAATTCGATGTTTCCGTCCAGCCGGTACCGGACGATATCGCCGGTCCGGTACACCCGGTCATAGGGATACTCCCGGGCGAACGGGTTGCTGATGAAGGTTTCCGCGGTCTTTTCCGGACGGTTCAGGTAGCCCCGGCTCACCTGCGGGCCGGAGATCCAGAGTTCGCCGACGGCGCCGGCGGGGAGCCGGCGGCCGGCGGTATCCGTCACATAAAGCCGCAGGTTGTCCAGCGGATGGCCGATGGGGATGTTGGGCTCCTTCTGCTGCACGTCGAAGATCGTGGAGAAGATGGTGCACTCCGTCGGGCCGTAGCCGTTGTGGAAGGCATAGGAAGGCGGGTCCATCGACACCAGTTTCTCGCCGCCCACGGACAGATGCTTCAAGGAAGGATTCCCGGGATAGTTGGCGGCGAACATCACGCCCACCTGCGTGGTCATGAAACTGTGGGTGACGCCGTTCTCCGTGACGAAGCGGTCCAGTTCGGACATGTCGTGCCGGGTATCCTCCGGGATGATGTACACGGAGGCGCCCGTCGTCAGGGCGGGATACATGTCCATCATGCAGGCATCGAAGCCGTAACTGGCATAGGCCGCTACCCGGCTGTCCGGGGTGAGGCCGTAATAGTTCCGGTACCAGGCGCAGAAGTTCACCAGGTTGCGGTGCTCCAGCATGCAGCCCTTCGGAACGCCGGTGGAACCCGAGGTATAAAGGAGGATGAACAGGTTCTCCGGGGCAGGGCCTTCCGGAACGGGACCCGCGGGGAGCGCGGCGATGTCCGCAGTATCCAGGACGGGTCCGTCAAAGGAAGTGATCAGGGGCCGGTACTGCGCATCGGCGATGAGCAGTTTCGCGGAAGCGTCCCCGATCATGAAGTTCAGGCGTTCCTCGGGATAGGAAGGATCCAGCGGCTGGTAGGCGCAGCCCGCCTTGAGGGCGCCGAGGGAAGCCACGGCCATGTTCTCGCTGCGGCCGATCAGGACGGAGACGACGTCTTCCCGTCCGAGCCCCAGCGAGGCGATGTGCGCGGCAATCCGGTCGGTCACTCCGTCCAGTTCCTTGTATGTAAGCGTCTTGCCTCCATAGCATACCGCCGGGGCATCCGGCCGCTGGGCGGCCTGGGCCCGGAACAGGGACACGATGGTCTGCGTGGTGTCCACCGGGAGGGTATAGGCATTGAAACCGTCCAGGAGTTTTTCCTGCTTCCGGTCGATGAGCGCGATGCCGTCCATCGGGCCATCCGCAAGCATCCCCTGCAGCACCTGCGCCATCGTACCGGCGAAACTCTGCATCAGTTCCTTGCTGTACCGGGTCTCGTCGTACTGGATGAGGATGCTTTCGGCCGCTTCCCCGCCATTGACGAAGATGCTCACGGGGAACATCGGCGTCTCGGTGGCGAGGTCCTCGGAGGAGATCCCGGTTCCGCCCATCCGGTAGGCCTCCAGCAGGCCTACCTGGTAGGCCATCATCACCTGCGGCTGGAACCCGTAGTCGGAAGAAACCTTCGCAAAGGGATAGTATTCGTGGGCGCGGGTTTCGGCGAAGAGGCTGTCCGTATCCTTGAGATAATCCGCCACCTGAGCCACGCCCGTATCACCGGCCAGGGCCAGGGTATTGACGAACATGCCCAGGGTATCGGACACCTTCAGGTCGGACCGGCCGTTGCTGACGGTGCAGATATACACCTTCTTGCTGCCGCAGAAGGCACTCACGGCCATGAAAGTGGCCGAGAGGAAATAACTGGCGGGAGAAATGCCCAGGGAGAGGCAGCGATCGGCGATCTTCCCGTCCACGGGAATCTCCAGCGAGGCCACCACGCCGGCGGCATCGCCCTTCTCCCGGTCGGGCAGGATGGCGCTGGCGCCTTCGCAGCCGGCCATCTTCTCCTGGAAAAAGGCGGCCGCGGCGGCGAACTCCTCGCCTTCCTCCGCGGCTTTCTGGTCCGCGGCATAATCGAAATAGGTATATTCTTCCGGGGACGGATCCACGCCATCGACGGCGGCGCACAGTTCCGTCATGAAGATATCCATGGAACGGCCGTCGAAGACCAGGTGATGGAAATCGGTGAACAGGTACAGGCCCTCGCCCGCCTTCACGATCTCAGCGCGGTACAAGGGGCCTTCGCCGAGATTGAACGGCTCCAGGAAATGGGCCTTGCAGTCCGCGAGGTTTTCCTCCGGAATGGTCGAGAAGCCCACCTCGGGTTCCTTGTCGCAGGGAACGAGCATCACCTTTCCTTCCCGCATCTCGAAGTGGGAATTCAGGGCCGGATGGCACCGCACCACCTTCAGGAACGCCTCCCGGACCTTCTCGGGATCGAGCGAACCCGGGAGGGTCCAGCACTGCGGCAGGTTATAGACCGTTTCTGCCGGATTCTTCATGCACTCGAAGTAGAGGCCCTCCTGCTGGAAGGTCAACGGCTGCGGGCCGGTCCCGTGCGAGGCGGCGCCGGTCCCGTGAACGGCCTGTCCGGAGATCAGGGAAGCGAGGATCTCATTCTCGATGCTCTGCAGGGTCGCCGTCTTGACGAACGTGTGCATGTCCACCGAGATACCGTATTTCTTATGCAGTTCCACGGCCAGCCTCAGGGCCGACAGGGACGTCAGGCCGGCATAGACGAGCGGCTCCGTCAGGGAGAACCCGTCGATGTGCGCGGATTCCCGGATGAGCGTGGCGATGTCCTGTTCCAGGATATTGAGCGGAGCCTCCACGGCGGGCTTCTCCGCTTTCCGGACCTCGGGTTTCGGAAGGGCCTTCCGGTCCACTTTCTGGTTTACGTTCAGGGGGATGGCCTCGATCTGCATGGTCACCGAAGGGACCATGTAAGGGGGCTTGCGCTCCAGGATGAACGCATTCAGGGCGTCGATGTCCACGGGGGCGTCGCTCACGACATAGGCCGCCAGGAACTTGCCGCCGCCCTCGCCTTCCTCGTCGAAAGCCTGGACCGTCACGTCCGTGATGCCCGGGAACTCCCGGATGACGCTTTCGACTTCCTTGAGTTCGATCCGGAAGCCCCGGATCTTGACCTGCATGTCCCTGCGGCCGATGAACTCGATGTCGCCGTCGGCGCGCCAGCGGACGATGTCGCCGGTCCGGTACATGTGCTTGAAGAGGGGATCGTCGGTGTAGGGGTTGTCCACGAACACCTCGGCCGTCTTGTCCGGGCGGCCGAGATAGCCCTTGCCCACCTGCAGGCCGGAAATCAGCAGTTCACCGGCGGCGCCTACCGGCATCCGCCAGCCGCCCTTGCCGGCGATGAAGGCATGGACGCCCGGAAGCGGACGCCCGATCGGGACGTCGGGCTCCTGGACGGTCACATGCTTGCTCACGACATAGGCCGTCGTCTCCGTGGGACCGTAGCAGTTGAACATGCCGAACTTGGGCACGGGGAAACTGGCCATCTTCTCGCCGCCGGTGTACAGCCCCACGAGGGACTTGTTCTCCGGGAAGTTGATGGCGAACTGCGTGGCCACCTGCGTGGTCATCATCGAATGCGTGATGCCGTTCTGTTCGAAATACTCGTTCAGGGCGAGGAGGTCCAGCCGGATCTCCTCCGGGATGATATACAGGGATGCGCCGGCCGCGAGCGCCGTGGACAGGTCGCTCATGTTGGCGTCGAAACCGAAACTGGCGTAGGCGGCGGTATGGGAATCCTGCGTGATTCCCAGGGAAGCATCATTGTTCCGGGCGAAGACGGAGATATTCCGGTGGCAAAGTTGCACGCCCTTGGGAACACCGGTGGTTCCGCTGGTATAAAGCAGGATGAACAGGTCGTCCGGAGCAGGTGCGGGGACATCCACCTTCCCCTCGGGCAGGGACTGGATCTTGTCCGTGGTCAGGACCGGTCCCGCATAACCGCTGAAGAGGCCTTCCAGGCCGGGATCGGCGATGAGCAGGGAGGCACCCGCATCCTGGACCATGAAGGAGAGGCGCTCGGTGGGATAGGACGGATCCAGCGGTTCGTAAGCGCAGCCGGCCTTCAGGACGCCGAGCGGCGCGACGACCATGAACTGGTTCCGGTTCAGGATGATGGACACCACCCCGCCGGGTTTCACGACCGAAGCGACGTAGGCGGCGAGCCGGTCCGTCAAGGCGTCCAGTTCCGCATAGGTGAGCGTCGTGTCGCGGAAGACGACGGCCGGATGTCCGGGATAACGGGCGACATTCTCGCGGAAAAGGTCCAGGAGGGTCACGTCCGGGTCGCCCGGGAAAGGATCCGGGTTGAAGGAATCGGTCTCGGCAACCTGCTCTTCCGTCGCGAACGCGAGGTCACTCACCTTCTCGGCCGTCGCCATGGACCGGAGACAGGCGGAGAAACTGTCCGTGAACTGGCGGAGGATTCCCTCGGAATACTGGTCGGAACGGTACCGGCAGGTCATCATGTACGAACCGTCCCCGGCAACTGTCAGGTGGAAAGCCAGTGCATCGTCACCCACTTCGGCCTCCGGATCGTCCGGACCGTCGAAAAAGGCCGAGAAGCCCGGTTCCAGGTCCCGGACACAGTCGGCATAGGTATAATCTCCGCGCTTGAGAACGCCTTCCTTGCGCTCCTGCTGCCTGTGAAGCAGTTCGGAGAGCAGATCCTCCGGCGCCCATTCCACCAGGACCGGCCGCGTGCCGCCGCCCGTGGGGAAGAACGCCTTCGTATCGGCGTTCCAGACGGAAACGGTCAGGCCGAAGGCTGTCGTAAAGAGGATGTCCGTTCCGCAGGCGAAACGATGCCCGACAGCATCCACATCACCGGCATCTACCGGAAACTCAATCCGTTTCATTCCGCCTTTCCCGCCGTCATGAAGGTCGGGAATCAGACGCGTATCCAGGCCGGCACAGGCCGCGAATTCTCCAATGAACCAATCTTTGTCGCTCATAGTCTCAAAAATTCAATTCCTATCTTTCAAAGATAGCAATTGTTTCCCATTCTTAGGATATGGCGGGCCGATTTTTTTGCGTACCTTTGCAAACAATCTGATTGACTATGGACAAGAAAAGTTATGCATTCGGCATGAGCCTCGCCGGCAACCTGCTCCAGTCGGGCGTGCACGGGCTCAATTTCGACGATTTCGTGGCCGGCCTGAAGGCCATGATGACGGGTGAGAAACTCGCCCTTTCGATGGAAGAGGCGGGCGAGGCCCTGGAACAGTTCTACAAGGAAATGGAGGAAGAGGCCTCCGAGCGGGCCGCCGCAGCCGGCGCCGCCGCCAAGGAAGAAGGCGAGAAATTCCTCGCGAAAGCCGCGCGTGACCCCGAAGTGCGCGCCACCGGCAGCGGCTTGATGTACAAGGTCCTGAAAGAAGGCACCGGCAGGAAACCTTCCGCCACCAGCCAGGTGAGATGCCACTATGAGGGAACCTTCCCGAACGGCCAGATTTTCGACAGTTCCTACAAGCGCGGTGAACCGGCCGTCTTCGGCCTGAACCAGGTCATCAAGGGCTGGACCGAAGGTCTCCAGTTGATGGCCGAGGGTGCCAAGTACGAACTTTACCTGCCTTACAGCCTCGCTTACGGCGAGCACGGGGCCGGCAACGCCATCCCTCCGTACAGCGCCCTGAAGTTCGTCGTCGAACTCATTGAGGTACTGTAATCTCATATCTGCACTCCTGTTGACCGCTTCTTGGGCGCAAGCCCAGGAAGCGGATTCCCTTCGTGCCTCCCGCGTGACGGCGGCCCGGGAGGTCGCCCCGCCCGCAGCCGCCATCGCCGGTCCCCGGCTCCGCGGCGCGGCGGGCCTTCCCGCCGCCATCCGCGAATTCAGCGGCCTCCAGTTGCGGGATTACGGCGGTGCGGGCGGTCTCAAGACCATCAACGTCCGCAGCCTGGGAAGTGCTCACACGGCCGTGTTCCTGGACGGGGTCCCCATCGACAATGCCCAGAACGCCCAGGTGGACCTGGGAAGGATCTCCACCGAAGGGCTGGAGAAGGTGGAGTTGTTCCAGGGACAGCGTTCCCAGACGCTCCAGACTGCCCGGGAATACGGCAGCGCCAGTTCCCTGCACCTGACGAGCGCCCTTCCCACTCCGGATGGCCGGAATGGTTTCCGGGTAAGGCTCAGGGGCGGGTCCATGGGCACGGTTGCGCCCTCGGCCGCCTGGGAATCCCGCTGGTCGCCGGTCCTGTCCTCGCGTGTGCAGATGGGCTTCACCCGCGCCCACGGCCGGTATCCTTTCCACGTCCGGGATTTCCGCAACACGCCGGAAGGCTACAGGGGCTATGACACCGTGATGGTCCGGCAGAACTGCGACTTGACGGAGTTCCGGGGCGATGCACACCTGTTCTTCACGCCCGAAGGCGGCCGGTACGACGCCCGCGTTTCCTGGTACGGTTCCGAGCGGGGCATCCCCGGCCCGGTGTACAAGCAGGCGGAACGGTATCCCCTTTCGAGCGACCGGCAGGGCGACCGGAACATGTCCGTCCAGGCCGGCGGAACGCAGATCCTGGGTCCTTCCCTTTCCCTGCTCGTCAAGGCCCGTTACGCCCGGGACGTCCTGGATTACGTGGATGTCTCCGAAATCGACCCGTCCGTCCACGCGGACTGGAATTATCTGCAGCAAAGCGGCTATCTGTCCTCGGGACTGTCCTGGAAGGCGTCCGACAGATGGTTCTTCGGCGGAGCCGTGGACGGGCAGTATGAGACGCTCCGGTCACGGGTTTCCGCCCGGCGGAAAACGCTGTTCACCGCTGCATCGGCCTCCTTCCTGGAAGGTCCCTGGCGGGCCTCCGCCGCCGTCCAGTACCAACTTTCCGGAGGGGCAGGGACCTACCGGTTCCTCTCCCCTTCCCTCCTGGTGGAATGGCTGCCGGATCCTTACTGGGAATTCGGCGCCCTCCTCAAGCGGTCCTGCCGCCTTCCCACCTTCAACGACCTGTATTACAGCCCGGTCGCCGTCCGGAAACTGGAGCCGGAGGAGGTCTGTCAGAGCGCGGTCCACTGGGCGTGGGACCGCCGCTACCCGCATTGGCGGTTCCAGGCCCGCGAGGAACTGTACTTCAACTACGTACGGAACAAGTTGATCGCCGTCCCCAACGGAAGTCTCTTCCGCTGGTCCATGTACAACCTGGGCGCTGTCCGCATTTTCGGGGATGAACTCTCCTTCACGGCATCCTGGCACAGCGGCGCCACGGTTCTCGGCGGGACCGCCCGCTACACGTACCAATGGGCCCGGGACACCGGAACCGGCGGTCAGATTCCCTATATCCCGCTGCACAGCGCCAACTTCCGGCTGTTCTGGAACCAAGGGAACTGGAGCATCGACCTGCAGGGGTTCCTGACCGGCGAGCGCTTCACTTCCTCCACCAACCGCGACGATTTCCGCATCGCTCCCTGGACAACCTGGGATGCGTCCGCGGCGTACTCCTTCCCCCGTCACGGCCTCTCCCTCAAAATCCAACTGAACAATCTCCTCAACGCCAACTACGAAGTCATCCGGCAGTATCTGATGCCGGGGTTCCACGCCTTCGGGACCCTTGAATATGTCTTCTAGATTTCTTACCTTTGTCCTCCGACCAAGTTCTTTAACAGATGAAACGAATTACACTGCTGGTTTTCAGCGTGGTGCTCGTCGCGATAGCGTCCTGCACCAAGGAAAACGCCTCCGAAGTCACATTCGCGGGTATCGAAGTCGAAGTAGGTGAACAGAGCGGCAACTTCTCCAAGTTGTACATCCTCAACGAGGGAGCCTTCCCGGGCGCATCCACCCTCGATCTGCTGGACTTCAAGAACAAGAAATACTGCACCGACATCTTTGCACAGGCCAATCCCGAGGTCGTGCAGGGGCTCGGCAACACGGGCAACGACATGGTTGTCGCGGGCGACAGGCTGTGGGTGCTCCTGAACGCCTCCAACCAGGTGGCCGTCCTCCATCTTCCGGATGTCAAACTGGAGCGCTACCTGGAAGTGGAGAGCCCGAGATACGCCGTTACCGAAGGTCAATATGTCTATATCTCTTCCTACGGCGGAGCCGTCTGGGGCAGCGAAGACATGGTACCCGGCAAGGTTTACCGCATCGACCGGAACTCCTACGCGGTTTCCACCGTGGAAGTGGGCTACCAGCCCGAAGGACTGGCGGTGCTGGGCGGAAAACTCTATGTCGCCAACAGCGGCGGCTACAACTGGGTCCACGACAACCGCATTTCGGTCATCGACCTCGCCACCTTCAAGTTGGAAAAGCATATCGAGGCCCCGATGACGAACCTCAACCAGATGGTCGCCACCCAGGACCGGATCTGGGTGTCCTCCTATGGCGAATGGAATGCAGACTGGACCGCGAAAACAGCCCCGCAGGGCCTGGTCTCCATGACTCCCGCCGGTCAGTTCACCGCCTGGGAAGGAGTCCATGCGGATAAGATGTCCCTCAGCGGTGACACCCTCGTCTGCGTCGGGAACGACAAGGAGATGGAAGGGGGATATGACAACTGCCTCTATTTTGTCAATACGACCGGGGGCGAATACCAGAAAGTCAGTTTCGCCGGCAAGGACCTTTCCCGCGTCGGTTATCCCTACGCAGTCCTGTTGAACGAGAGCAACAACGATATCTACATCGCCGACGCCAACTTCGAAGGCGGCAGCAAACTGCACTGCTTCAACGCTTCGCTCCGGCACAAGTGGACGGTGGGGACCGGTGTGGGCACCGGTCATCTGCTGCTGCAGTAACTACCAGGTCTTGAACGGTTTCCGGGCGAGATAGCCGTTGTAGTAACGCTCGTCGTCCGTGACTTCCCTACCCAGCCAGGACGGGCGCTCGAAAGGCTCGTCCAGGTTTCCCAGTTCGATTTCGGCCATCACCAGGCCCTCGTTCTCCCCGTGGAACTCGTCCACTTCGAAGTACCGGTCGACCTGGCCGGGCACTTTCGCCGGCACGATCCAGCGCGTCTTGTCCACCCTGCCCGGCTTGCACATTCCGAACAGGTCCTCGGCCTCCTGCAGGGAGATTTCCTTCTCCCACTCCGGCCGGCTTCCGAGCGTGACGGACGGGCCCTTGATGGTCAGGAAACCCTGGCCGTCCCGGATGCGCACGCGCACCGTCCGGCCGCTGTCGTGGGCCAGATACCCCTGGCGGATGCGGTAGGACGTCTCCGCCTCCTTTTTGTATCCGTCATCTGTGACAAGGAACTTCCGTTCCGTTTCTATCTGCATCGCCATAAATCGATCAACAAGGTTTAAAGACAAAACTCGGCAGGTTACATGAGCCAGCGGGACATGTCGCGTCCCGCGGCGAGGCCGTCGCGGATTTCGGTGGAGGAGATGTCGATGCGGGGGGCTTTCAGGAGTTCGATCCGGTAATCGGGGCATTCGCGCAGGAGACGGGCCTTCAGGTGTCCCCGGTGATAGCCCTTCCGGGGGAAGACCGCCACGCCGTACTCGCGGAGGATCCGGCCGTGGTCCCGCCAGCGGGGAAAACTCTCGAGATTGTCCGCGCCGATGACCAGGGTGAACTGGTTCTCCGGCTCCCGCTCCCGCAAGGCGTCGAGGGTACGGATCGTGTAATGCGGAGGTTCCATGCCGAGTTCGATGTCATCGACCCAGACATGGATGTCCGGATGGCGCATCACCGCTTCCACCGCCGCCTCATACCGCTGCTCCCCCGTGAGCGCGTTCTCCGCGCCCTTGAACGGACTCTGCGGCGACACGATGAGATACACCCAGTCGAATTCCGCTTCCCGGGTGAGATACTCCATGATGGCCTGATGGCCGATGTGCAACGGGTTGAAACTCCCCGAATAGACCGCAATCCTCATTCGGAGAGAAATGCCCCGACCATGGCCTCCGCCTCGGCGAAGGCGGTGGCGAGGTCGTCGTTGATGAGGACCTTGTCGAACTTGGGCGCGTAGGTCATTTCCTCGGCGGCCTTCGCGACGCGTTTCTCAATGTCTTCGGCGGAGTCGGTGCCGCGCTTGACGAGGCGCTCGCGGAGGACCTCCACGGAAGGAGCCTGGATGAAGACGGAGAGCGCCTGGTCGCCGAAGTATTTCTTCAGGTTCACCCCGCCCTTGACGTCCACGTCGAAGATGATGACATGGCCACGGGCCCAGATGCGGTTCACCTCCGCCTTAAGGGTGCCGTAGAAGCGGTCGGGATAGACTTCCTCGTACTCCACGAACTTGTCGTCCCGCACCAGGAGGCGGAAGACGTCGGCCGAATAGAAAAAGTACTCCACGCCGTCCTGCTCCTCCCCGCGCGGGGCACGGGACGTGGCCGACACGGAGAACTCGATCTCCGGGCGGAGACCCAGGATATGGTTCACGATGGTGCTCTTACCCGATCCGGAGGGGGCGGAGAAAATCAAGACTTTGTTGCTCATCCGTTCAATTGCTTTTGTAACCATACAAAAATAAACATTTTCGGTCAAACATGTGCGTCTTGAGGGCACGAGCACTTTTAATTTATTTTAAAAATCAGTAAATTTGCAGATGGTTAAAGAATGAGTAATCTGTTTAACACATTATAACTATGGTTTCTTACAAAGAATTGGGTCTTGTAAACACCCGCGAGATGTTCGCCAAGGCCGTTGATGGCGGTTACGCCATTCCCGCGTTCAACTTCAACAACATGGAGCAACTCCAGGCCATCATCCAGGCCGCTGCCGAGACCAAGTCCCCGGTCATCCTCCAGGTTTCCAAGGGCGCCCGCAACTATGCCAACGCCACCCTTCTCCGCTACATGGCCGAAGGTGCCGTCGCCTATGCGAAGGAACTCGGCTGGGCCAATCCCCAGATCTGCCTCCACCTGGACCACGGTGACAGTTTCGAGACCTGCAAGAGTTGCGTTGACACGGGCTTCTCTTCCGTGATGATCGACGCTTCCTCCCTCCCCTACGAGGAGAACATCGCCCTCACCAAGAAGGTGGTCGAGTACGCCCACCAGTACGACGTGACCGTCGAGGCCGAACTCGGCGTGCTCGCCGGTGTCGAGGATGAGGTTTCCGCCGCGGAATCCCATTACACCAAGCCGGAAGAGGTCATCGACTTCGCCACCCGCACCGGCTGCGACTCCCTCGCCAT
>JAFXMA010000125.1 GCA_017530725.1 Bacteroidales bacterium | reverse complement strand
CACCCTGGACGAAATCACGATCGCCGGGGCACCTGCCTGCTGCGAGCCCGCCATCGACTACGTGGTCACGAAGGTGGCCCGCTTCCCCTTCGACAAGTTCAGCGAGGCGTCCAACGAACTGGGCACCCAGATGAAGGCGACGGGCGAGGTGATGTCGATCGGCCGCACCCTGGAGGAGAGCATCCTCAAGGCGATGCGTTCGCTGGAAACCGGCTGCTGCCACATCCACAAGAAGAAGTTCGACGACTGGAGCGAGGAGGACCTCCTGGACTACATCTCCAAGCCCACGGACGACCGCATCCACGCCATCGCCCAGTTGCTGCGCCTGCGGATCGACCTGTCCCGCATCTACGACCGCACGAAAATCGACATGCTGTTCCTCGAGAAGGTGTACAACATCGTCCGGATGGAACGCCGCGTGAAGGCTCTCCCGGACGATCTGTCCATCCTGCGGGAAGCCAAGCGGATGGGGTTCGGGGACAAGTTCATCGGTGAACTCTGGGGCCGTTCAGAGGCCGATGTCATCCGGCTTCGGTTCGAAAACGGGATCGTCCCCGTGTACAAGATGATCGACTCCTGCAGCGCCGAACATGACACCTATGTCCCGTACTTCTACTCCACCTACGAGCAGGAGAACGAGTCCGTCCGCACCGACCGGAAGAAGATCCTCGTGCTGGGTTCCGGCCCTATCCGCATCGGCCAGGGCGTGGAGTTCGACTACTCCACCGTCCATGCCATCTGGGCCATCCGCGAAGCCGGCTACGAGGCCATCATCATCAACAACAATCCCGAGACCGTATCCACCGACTACACGGTCTCCGACAAACTGTACTTCGAACCGCTCACCGTAGAGGACGTGATGAACGTCATCCGCCTGGAGCGTCCGGACGGGGTGATCGTCACCCTCGGCGGCCAGACGGCCATCAACCTGGCCGGGCCGCTGGAGGAGTTCGACGTCCCGCTCATCGGCACCGGCCTGCAGGCCATCGACAATGCCGAGGACCGCAAACGCTTCGAGCAGATCATGCGGGAGACCGGCATCCGGCAGCCCAAGGCCCATGCCGTGACGAATGTCGAAGACGGCGTGAAGGCGGCCGAGGACATCGGCTATCCCGTCCTCGTGCGCCCGAGTTTCGTGCTGGGCGGCCGGGCGATGATGATCGTGGGCAACGAGGCCACGCTCCGGCACTATCTCCATAACGCAGTGGAAATCAATGAGAACTCCCCCGTCCTGGTGGACAAGTACATCATGGGCAAGGAGACCGAGGTCGATGCCATCTGCGACGGCGAGGACGTCTTCATCCCGGCCATCATGGAGCACGTGGAGCGCACCGGCATCCACTCCGGCGACAGCATCAGCGTCTATCCTTCCTTCTCCCTGAGTCCGAAGGTGAAGCAGGAAATCATCGACGACACGGTGAAACTGGGGAAGGCCATCGGCATCGTGGGCCTGTTCAACATCCAGTTCATCGTGGACGGGAACGAGGACGTGTACGTGATCGAGGTCAATCCCCGGAGTTCCCGCACGGTCCCGTTCATCTCCAAGAGCACCGGCGTCCCGATGGCGAAGATCGCCACGCGCGTGATGCTGGGACACTCCCTGAAGGAACAGGGCATCACGGAGGTTTACTTCCCCGAAAGGAAGCGCCATTTCGTGAAGACGCCGGCCTTCTCGTTCGGCAAGATCAAGGGCATCGACACCTACCTCTCCCCCGAGATGAAGTCCACGGGCGAGGCCATCGGCTATGACAACTCCCTGAACCGTGCGCTCTACAAGTCCCTGCAGGCCAGCGGCATGGACATCAAGTCCTACGGCACCATCTTCGCCACCATCGCGGACAAGGACAAGGAGGAGGCGCTCCCGCTCATCCGCCGGTTCTACAACCTGGGCTTCAACATCGAAGCCACCAAGGGCACGGCCGCCTTCCTGAAGGAACACGGCATCCGCACCAAGACGCTGAAGAAACTCCGCGAAGGCAGTGACGAGATCTACCAGGCGCTCCGCAAGGGACACGTCAAGTACGTCATCAATACCATCGACCTGAACCAGAAGTCCAGCCACCTGGACGGCTACGGCATCCGCCGCTGCGCGGTCGAGAACAATGTCACGATCTTCACCGCCCTGGAAACCGTGCGGGTGCTGCTGGACGTGCTCGAGGAAATCACCCTGGGAATCTCCACGATAGACGAAGAGTATAAATGATAAAAGCCCTTTATACTGTCATTGAGAACACGCCCCTGGCGGTCAAGACATTCAGGATGGTCCTGGAGCCGACGCTGTCTTTCCGGTCAGGCGGAGAAATCTCCCCCCGCGGGGAATTCGTGCATATCGCCGTCCCCGGATTCTACCTGCGGAGGCCGCTGTCGGTCTGCGACTGTGAGGATGGGAAACTGACGGTCGTGTACAAGGTCGTCGGTGAGGGGACGAAAGTGCTGTCCGAAACGCGTGTAGGGACAGTGCTGGAGGTGTTGACGGGACTTGGAAGAGGGTTTGACCTGGATGCGTGCAGGCAGGATGCGCTGCTTGTCGGAGGAGGCCTCGGGGTTCCGCCGCTGTATTTGCTGGCGAAGGAACTGAAGGCGCGCGGGAAGAAGGTCCGGGCCGTGCTGGGGTTCAACAAGGCCGACGAGATCATCCTCGCGGAGGAATTCCGCAGCGTGTGCGACGAGGTCGTGATTTCCACGGCCGATGGTTCCTTCGGGGTGAAGGGATTCGTGACCGATGCCCTGAAAGCCCTCTGTCCGCCGTACGACTACTACTATACCTGCGGGCCGATGGTGATGATGCGGGCGGTCTGCGCCACCCTGGAAGGGCCAGGCGAGGCCAGCCTGGAAGAGCGTATGGGGTGCGGCGCAGGCTTCTGCTACGGGTGTTCCATCGAAACGAAAAACGGTCCCCGGCGCGTGTGCAAGGACGGTCCGGTGTTCAAAATGGAGGAATTGGCATGGTAAAGGACCTGACTGTGGACCTGGGCGGCATCCGCCTGAAGAATCAGGTGATTCCGGCCAGCGGGACCTTCGGGTTCGGACTGGAACTGGCCTCAGACATGGACCTGGACGTCCTCGGAGGCATCTCGCTCAAGGGGACGACGCGGGAGGCACGCTACGGGAATCCCACCCCGCGCATCGCCGAGTGCGAAAGCGGGATGATCAATTCCGTGGGACTGCAGAATCCGGGGATCGATGTCCTCGTGCAGGAGAAAGTCCCCGCCCTCCGGAAGGTCTATGGCGGCTGCGTCATCGCCAACATCAGCGGCTTCTCGCTGGACGAATACCGGGAGTGCTGCGCGAAGGCCGATGCGTGCGAGGGCATCGACATCATCGAGGTGAACATCTCCTGCCCGAACGTGCACAATGGCGGGATGGCCTTCGGAACGGATGCCCGTTCCGCGGCGGAAGTGACCGCGGCCGTGAAGGCCGTGTGCCGGAAGCCCGTCTTCATCAAACTCAGTCCGAACGTGACCGATATCGTCGCGATCGCCCGCGCCTGCGAGGACGCCGGCGCCGACGGTCTCACGCTCGTGAACACCTTCCTCGGGATGCGGATCGACATCGCCCGCCGGAAACCCGTGATCGCCAACAAGATGGGCGGTTTCTCCGGCAGGGCCGTGTTCCCCGTCGCCCTGAGGATGGTCTATCAGGTCGCGCACGCCTGCCAGGTGCCCGTGATGGGCTGCGGCGGCGTGGCCTCCGCCCGTGACGTCATCGAGATGATGATGGCGGGCGCCACCGCCGTGCAGGTTGGTGCGGAGAACCTCCGCAACCCCTTCGCCTGCCCGGAAATCATCGCCGAACTCCCCCGTGTGATGGAGGAACTCGGCATCGACTCCTTGAAAGAAATCATCTCCGCCGTATGAACAAAGACGTCATCATCGCCTGCGACTTTTCCAGCCGCGCGGCCACGCTTGAATTCCTGGACCGCTTCCCCGAGGGACGCAAGCCGTTCGTGAAGATCGGTATGGAACTCTTCTACGCCGAGGGCCCCGCCATCGTCCGCGACATCAAGGCCCGCGGGCACAAGGTCTTCCTGGACCTTAAACTCCACGATATCCCCAACACGGTCAAGAAGGCCATGCGCGTGCTTTCTTCCCTGGATGTGGACATGGTCAATGTCCATGCGGCCGGCACGGTCGCCATGATGCGCGCCGCCCTGGAAGGGCTCACGCGCGCGGACGGAACCCGCCCCCTGCTGATCGCCGTCACCCAACTCACATCCACCTCCGAGGAAGTGATGCAGCAGGAACTCCTCATCGGCGCCGGCATCGGCGACACCATCGTGAAATACGCCTCCAATGCCCGCGAGGCGGGCCTGGACGGGGTTGTCTGCTCGCCGCTGGAAGCCGGCATGGTCAAGCAGGCCTGCGGCCCCGGCTTCCTGGCCGTCACCCCGGGCATCCGCTTCGCCGACGCCGCGGCGGACGACCAGGTGCGCATCACCACGCCGGCCCGCGCCCGCGAAATCGGCTCCGACTTCATCGTCGTCGGCCGTCCCATCACCGCCGCCGCGGACCCCGTGGCCGCCTATGAACGTTGTATGAAAGAGTTTACCTTGTCATTCTGAGCAAAGCGAAAGAATCTATATGGAAAGACAGATTGCATCCTCCCTCCTCTCGATCGGCGCCGTGTTCCTGCGCCCCGAACAGCCGTTTACCTGGGCCAGCGGCATCAAGAGCCCGATTTACTGCGACAACCGTCTGACGCTGTCCGCGCCCCGCGTGCGGGAGCAGGTGGAGAACGGACTCTCCCTGCTCGTGCAGCGGCATTACCCCGACTGTGAGATGCTGATGGGCACTTCGACCGCCGGCATCGCCCACGCCGCCATCACCGCGACGATCCTGGACCTGCCGATGGGCTATGTCCGGGGCGAGGCCAAGAGCCACGGCCGGACGAACCGGATCGAAGGGAAGATGGACCCGGGCACAAAAGTCGTCGTCGTCGAGGACCTCATCTCCACGGGCGGCAGCGCCATCGACGTGGTGGAAGCCCTCCGGGCGGAAGGCGCCGAAGTGCTGGGCATCGTGAGCATCTTCACGTACGGGATGAAGCGGGGCCTGGAACGGCTCGCCGCCGCGGACGTGGAAAACCATTCCCTGTGCAACCTGGACGTCCTCGTGGACGTCGCCCAGGAGGAAGGACGCATCGCTCCGGGCTGGAAGGAAAGGATCCTCGCCTTCCGCGACAACCCCTCGGACGAAACCTGGATTAACGGATAACCCCATACTTATTTATGAAACACCTCATCGACCCGACCGATCTGACCAAGCAGGAGATCGACGAAATCATTTCCCTCGCCCAGGACATCATCGCCCACCGCGAACGCTACCAGGGCAGCATGTCCCACCGCAAACTGGCGACGCTCTTCTACGAGCCCAGCACCCGTACGCGGCTGAGTTTCACCTCCGCGATGATGGAACTGGGCGGCAACGTGCTCGGTTTCTCCGATGCCCGCAGCAGTTCCGTCTCCAAGGGTGAAAGCGTGCAGGACACCGTCCGCGTAGTGGGCTGCTTCGCCGACGTGATCGCCATGCGCCACCACATCGAGGGTGCCCAGTTGTATGCGACGGAAGTGTCCACCGTGCCCATCATCAATGCCGGCGACGGCTCCCACAGCCACCCGACGCAGACGCTGACGGACCTCCTGACCATCCACCGGGAACTCGGCCACATCGACGGACTGACCATCGGCTTCTGCGGCGACCTCCGCTTCGGCCGGACCGTCCACTCCCTGATCAAGGCCCTCACCCGCTACAAGGACATCAAGGTCATCCTCATCGCCCCGGACGAACTCAAACTCCCGGACTATATCAAGCAGGACGTGTGCGAGCGCACCGGCATCCCGTACCGTGAGGTGGAGACGATGGAGGAGGTGATGGGCGAACTGGACGTCCTTTATATGACGCGCGTGCAGAAGGAGCGGTTCCTGGACGAGGACGAATTCGACCGCGTGAAGGACAGTTTCGTGCTGGACGCCGCCCGCATGTCCCTCGCCAAGAAGAAGATGGCCGTCCTGCACCCGCTCCCCCGCGTGAACGAAATCCTCACCGAGGTCGATTCCGACCCGCGCGCCGCCTATTTCCGCCAGGTGGAGAACGGAAAGTTCGTGCGGGAGGCGCTGATCGTCAAACTCCTGGAATGGAAGAACGATCCGGAGCACGGCATGCCCGCCGACGAGGAGCCTATCATCGACCCGGAACTGCGCTGCCCGAACCGGAAGTGCATCTGCAACAACGAGCATGCCCCGCACAAGTTCCACCGGGCCGACAACGGCGTGCTGCGCTGCTGGTACTGCGACTCGAAGGTCCGCTAGAGGAACGGTTTTTGCTGGACAGATTTCGCCGTTTCGATAAAAAACGCGATATTTGTAGGTCCAAACTACTGCTGTTTTGAAGCCCGAGTCCGTCAACAAATTACTGGAGAACAGTTTCCGCAATAACTGGAGGCGTCCCGCCCTTTCGAACTACAAGGGCGAGACGCTTCTGTACAGCGACCTGGCCCGCAGCATCGCGAAGATGCACCTGGCCTATCAGCATTATGGTATCCATCCCGGCGACAAGGTCGTCATCTGCTCCCGCAACCAGACCCACTGGGCGGTGTGTTTCCTCGCCGCGATGACTTACGGGGCCGTTCCGGTCCCCCTCCTGCACGAATTCAAGCCGGGTAACATCCACTACCTCGTCAACCATTCCGATGCGAAGATCCTCTTCGTGGAGCGCGTCATCTGGGACGGTCTGAACGGCGAGGACATGCCCGGCCTTACGGCGGTGATCCAACTCGAGGACTACCAGGTCCTGCACCTGAAGGAAGGTACCTCCGAGGCGGCCCGCGCCCAGTTGGAGCGGATGTACAAGAAGGCCTATCCCCGCGGCATCCGTCCCGAAGACCTGCACTACCACGAGGACCAGCCGGACGAACTGGCCATCCTGAGTTACACGTCCGGCACTTCCGGTTTCTCCAAGGGCGTGATGATCCCCTACCGGGCGGTCTGGTCGAACGTCGCCTTCATGCATGAGAACCTTCCGATGATCGACAACACCTCCAACGTCGTGGTCATCCTTCCTTCCGCGCACATGTACGGGATGATGTTCGAGTTCTTCTTCGAGATGGTGATGGGCTGCCACATCCATTTCCTCACCAAGGCCCCGAGTCCGAAGGTCCTCGCCGAGGCCTTCTCCGACATCCGGCCGAACGTCGTGTACGCCGTGCCCCTCATCGTGGAGAAGGTTTACAAGAACATGGTCCGCACGCTCCCCAGGGATGCCGACCTGTGCAAGGCCCTGAAGGATTTCTTCGGCGGCGACTTCGAGGAAGTCATCATCGGCGGCGCCGCGCTCAATCCCGAGGTGGAGCGTGCCCTGCGCAAGATCGGGTTCCCCTTCACCGTCGGCTACGGCATGACGGAATGCGCCCCCATCATCACCTACTCCCGCTGGTTCAAGGGCCGGATGTATTCCTGCGGCCTGACGGCCCCCAATATCGAGATCCGGGTCGAATCCAAGGCCCCGCACCTGGTTCCGGGAGAAGTCCAGGTCAAGGGCATGAACGTGTTCCTGGGGTACTACAAGAACGCCGACGCGACGTCGGAGGCCTTCACCCCCGACGGCTGGTTCCGCACCGGTGACGTGGGCATCCTGGACAATGACGGCTATCTGTACCTGCGCGGACGCACGAAATGCATGATCCTCGGCGCCAACGGCCAGAACATCTACCCGGAGGAAATCGAGGCCGCCCTGAACAACATCCCCTATGTCGTCCATTCCCTCGTCATCGAGGACAACGGCAAACTGGTCGGCCTGGTCTATCCGGACTACAAGCAGGCGAACCTGGACGGGCTCCGCGTCAAGGAACTGGACGAACTGATCCAGGCGAACCTGGAGGAAGTGAACCACCTCTTCCCCAACTACTCCCACATCACCCACCTGGAACTGATGCCGGAAGACTTCGAAATGACGCCCAAGGGAAGCATCAAACGGTATCTGTATCAGCGCAACAGGCCTTCTTGAATTGACGGATTTTTCTTATATTTGCACTGATATGAGAAGAATCCTCCTGACCCTCTTTCTGGCGCTTTCCGCCACCCTGACCCTCCGCGCCCAGCCTGCCTGGACGCAGATTCTCCATCCCCAGGCGCCGGCCGTTCCGGAGTATGTCGCCTTCGCCGGCGATACCGTCCGTTTCGACCGCACCGACTTCTACGAAAGGATGGACCGGGAACTGATCTCCTTCACGTACATGCACACGAATACCACGCTCATGCTCAAGCGTTCGCGCCGGTATTTCGCGCAGATCGTCCCGATCCTGCGCCAGCAGGGCGTCCCGGAAGACCTGAAGTACCTGATGGCCATCGAAAGCAGCCTGGACCCGAAGGCCCTCTCGGTCGCCGGAGCGGCCGGCCTGTGGCAGTTCACCAAGGCCACGGCCCAGACCTACGGACTGGAGGTGAACACGGAGGTGGACGAGCGGTACAACATCGAGAAGGAGACCGTCGCCGCCTGCAAGTTCCTCAAGGACGCCTACCGGAAATACGGCGACTGGATGACGGTCGCGGCCAGTTACAACGCCGGCCAGGCCGGGATTTCCAAGCGCCGCGAGGCGCAGAAGCAGAAATCGGCCCTGGAACTGTGGCTCCCCGAGGAAACGGCCCGCTATATGTTCCGGCTCCTCGCCGTCAAGATGTTCTTCGAGAATCCCGCCGCCTTCGGCTTCAGCGTGCCGATGGCCGACCGCTATTCCTATCTGGAACCGAAGGACGTGCTCACGGTGAACTATCCGGTCCCGAGCCTCGTGGATTTCGCCCTCGAGCACGGAACCACCTACGCCCGGCTGAAGGAAGCGAACCTGTGGCTCCGGGACGACAAACTGACGAACAAGGGTAACAAGACTTACAGGATCATCATCCCCTAGCGGAGGACGAGGTCCTTGACATAGCCGGCCGTCCGGTTGTCCGACGTGAACAGACGGTCGCCCGAAAGCGTGGCGTTCATCTATTCGATGAGCGCCTCTTTCTGAAAGGAAAGTTGGTTCCGGATGACGGACGAACTGAGGGTGATATAGAGGGTTCCGCTGCGGAAATAGCGCTTCAGCGTGAACGGACCCGCCCCCGAGCATTCGTCCCAGGCGGCGAAGACCCGCTGCGTGTTGAGTCCGGCGGCCAGTTTCGCGGACTTGATGTATTCCTCGACCACCTCCTCCATCGTGAGCGCCTCCTTGCGGCGGATGAAGTAACTGCGTTTCTTGTATTCCGCCATCACTCGACCTGGGTGAAGACGCCGCCCACGGTGTCGAAGTAGGCGCGGTCGTCGGTGATGCGGTCCACGATGCCGGAGAGGCGGACCTTGTTGGAGTCGGTGATGAAGATCTGGCCGAAGCCGCTTCCGGCGACCATGCCGATGAGGTTGCCGATGCGGTTCATGTCCAGTTTGTCGAAGACGTCGTCCAGCAGGAGCATCGGCGCATAGCCGTAGCCTTCGCGCATGATCTCGTACTGGGCGAACTTGAGGGAGACGAGGAAGGATTTCTGCTGGCCCTGGGAGCCGCAGCGGCGGATCGGGTGCCCGTCCATCGTGAACAGGAAATCGTCCCGCTGGATGCCCGAAGTGGTGTAACGGAGGGCCAGGTCGCGGTCGCGGGCGGCCTGCAGCAGTTCCTCGAGCGGAGCCTTGGACAGGTCCGACCGGTATTCGACGGAGACTTCCTCTCCCCCGCCGGAAATCAGGTTGTAATAGGATTGGATGACGGGACGCAGGTCCTCCGCGAGCTGTTTCCGGGCGTCATGGACGGGCTTCGCCGCGGCTGCCATCCGGGCGTCGAAGACGGCCATCAGGTCCCAGTCCACGTTCCCGTCCTTGAGCATCCTGTTGCGCTGCGCCAGGAGCCGGTTGTAGGTCTGGATGGCGGCCAGGTAGGTGCGGTCCATCTGGGAAAGGACGCCGTTGGCGAAACGGCGGCGTTCCTCGCCGGATTCGCTCACCAGGGCGATGTCGCCGGGCGAGACCATCACCACCGGAAGGAGGCCGATGTGTTCGGAAATGCGGGTGCAGGGCTTCCCGTCCCGCACGAGTTTCTTCTCCCCTTCCGCGACGCGGATGGAGAAGCGCGATTCCAGGCCGTTGTCCATCAGGTAGGTACCGCCGATGGTGAATCCCTCCGTGCCGAAACGCCAGTTGTAGCGGTCGGGGGTCGGGAAGGCGCTCTTGGTCATCGACAGATAGTACACCGCGTCCAGCAGGTTCGTCTTTCCCTCGCCGTTGTTCCCGCTGATGCAGTTGACATTCGGCGAGAACGACAGTTCCTGGAAGGCGATGTTGCGGAAGTCCTGTACGACGATTTTCCTGAGCGTAGGCATAGGGTTGCGTTCTTGATTGCAAATATAACATTTTTTTACTATTTTTGCAGGCTGAATTGCGCCGCACGGCGTCATCCGTTTTGAATAAATAAAATAAGAAGCAATATGGCAAACAAACCGAACGATCAGGAACTCCGTCAGCAGAATGTCGCTGAGGCCGTTTCCAAGACTGAACTCTTCTTCCAGAAGTATTCCAAAATCATCTATGGCTGCGTAGCGGCCATCCTCCTCATCGCCCTCGCCATCCTGGCCTACAATCGTTTCATCCTGCAGCCTCAGAAAGAGAAGGCCCAGGCAGCGATGTACCAGGCCGAGCAGAAGTTCACCGCCGGCAACTACGCGCTCGCCCTCGCCGGTGACGACAACATGATGGGCTTCGAGGAAATCATCGATACCTATGGCAGCAAAGCCGGTCAGGCCGTGTACCTGTATGCCGGCTCCTGCGCCCTCCAGACGGGCGACTTCGACAAGGCCATCAAGTTTTTCAAGAAGTACGCCGGTGAGGACAGCATCCTCCTTTCCCGCGCCCAGGCCGGTATCGGCGACGCCTATGTCGGTCTCGAGGACTACAAGAACGCCCTCGCCGCCTATGAGAAGGCTGCCGCCACCGTGGACAACGTGTTCTCCGCCGGTTACCTCCTGAAGGCCGGCCAGGTCGCCGAGGAACTCGGGGACAAGGACAAGGCCCTCGCCTTCTACAACAAGATCAAGGACCAGTATCCGAATGCCGTCGAGGCCGCCGACATCGACAAGTTCATCACCCGTATCGAGTTCTAACCATGGGAAGAGCGTTTGAATTCCGCAAGGAGCGCAAGATGAAGCGCTGGGGCCACATGGCCAAGACTTTCACCAAACTGGGCAAGGAAATCACCATCGCCGTCAAGCAGGGCGGCGCCGAAGTGACGGGCAACCCGCGTCTGCGCGCCCTTATCGCCGAGGCCAAGTCCGAGCAGATGCCCAAGGAGAACATCGAGCGCGCCATCAAGAAGGCCACCGAAGCCAAGTCCGGCGACTTCAAGGAGATCATCTACGAAGGTTTCGGTCCTTTCGGCATCGCCTACCTCGTGGAGGCCGCTACGGACAACAACACCCGTACCGTCGCCAACGTCCGCAGTTATTTCACCAAGTGCGGCGGCTCCCTCCAGACCAGCGGCAGCGTCGCGTTCATGTTCGACCACAAATGCGTCTTCCGCATCAAGGAGGACCCGGCGAAACCCATCGACCTGGACGAACTCGAACTCGAACTGATCGACTTCGGCGCCGACGAGGTCTTCCGCCAGGAGATCGAGGACGAGGACGAGAATGTCACCAGCGAGATCGTCATCTACGGTGACTACACCTCCTATGGCCAGATCCAGAAGTACATCGAGGAGAACGGCTACGAACTCGCTTCCGGCGGTTTCGAGCAGATCCCGAACGTCGACCTCAAGGAGGTCACCGACGAGCAGCGTGCCACGCTGGACAAACTCACCGGCCTCCTGGAGGACGACGAGGACGTCACCAACGTGTACACCACGATGAAGCCTGCGGAGGAGTAATCCCCCAGCCCTGAAAAAGTCGCCGGAGCCCCTGTCGCTCCGGCGATTTTTTTTTGTCCATTCGCTGAAGAATCGCTATCTTTGTATGATTTTTAACCATTCTACCATGAGCATTCAGACAGACAACATCCAGAAGCTGGTCGAGCGGCGGGCGAAGGCCCGGCTCGGCGGCGGGGAGAAACGCATCGAGGCCCAGCACGCCAAGGGCAAACTGACGGCCCGTGAGCGGATCGCGCTCCTTCTCGACGAAGGCAGTTTCGAGGAGTATGACATGTTCGTCCAGCATCGCTGCACGAATTTCGGCATGGACGCGCAACACATCGACGGCGACGGCGTGGTGACCGGCTGCGGCACCATCGACGGCCGCGTGGTCTATGTGTTCGCCCAGGATTTCACGGTCTCCGGAGGGTCCCTCTCCAAGACCATGTCCGAAAAGATCTGCAAGGTGATGGACATGGCGGTCCGCGCAGGAGCGCCGGTCATCGGCCTGAATGATTCCGGCGGCGCCCGGATCCAGGAGGGAATCGACTCCCTCGCCGGGTTCGGCGAAATCTTCGAGCGCAACATCCTGGCCTCGGGCGTGGTTCCGCAGATCAGCGGCATCTTCGGCCCGTGCGCCGGCGGAGCGGTCTATTCTCCCGCCCTCACGGACTTCACCCTGATGGTGAAGAACACATCCTACATGTACCTGACCGGTCCGGCCGTCGTCAAGAGCGTGACCGGCGAGGATGTGGACCATGAAGCCCTGGGCGGTGCCTCCGTGCACGCCTCCAAGAGTGGCGTGGCGCATTTTGCGGCGGAGAACGAGGAAGAGGGCATCGCCACCATCAAGGAACTCCTCTCCTTCCTGCCGCAGAACAACCGGGAAGAGGCTCCCTGCGTGGCCACGAACGACCCTGTCTTCCGGACGGACGACGCCCTGAACGACATCATCCCCGACAATCCCAACAAGGCCTACGACATGTACGGGGTCATTGCCAGCATCGTGGATGACAACCGATTCTTCGAGGTCCACAAGGAATTCGCCAAGAACATCATCGTGGGATTCGCCCACATGAACGGCCGCAGCGTGGGTATCGTCGCGAACCAGCCGAACGTGCTGGCCGGCGTGCTGGACATCAACGCCTCCCGCAAGGCCGCCCGCTTCGTCCGCTTCTGCGACGCCTTCAACATCCCGCTGGTCACCCTGGTGGACGTCCCGGGTTTCCTGCCCGGCACGCAGCAGGAGTACGGTGCCATCATCACGAACGGTGCGAAACTCCTCTACGCCTACGGCGAGGCCACCGTCCCGAAGGTGACGGTCACCCTCCGCAAGGGCTACGGCGGCGCGCACATCGTGATGAGCTGCAAGCAGCTCCGCGGCGACGTGAACTACGCCTGGCCGACGGCCAACATCGCCGTGATGGGCGCCGACGGTGCCGTGAACGTCCTCTACGCGAAGGACATGAAAGACGATCCCGAGAACGCCCGGAAGATCTTCGACGAGAAGAAGAAAGAATACGAGGAACTCTTCTCCAACCCGTACCAGGCCGCGCAGAAGGGCTACATCGACGACATCATCGAGCAT
>JAFXMA010000124.1 GCA_017530725.1 Bacteroidales bacterium | reverse complement strand
TCTATTATTCTTCTACAAAAATGTAACAAATTTGGGTAATATCCAATACCTATACCTGCATTTCTTCAGCGTAGAATAGTGATTTGTAGAGGCCTGTAGGGCTGAATGCAGTGTCGATACGATTCCGACTATCTCCACAAATAAAGGTCACCGACGCGAGTCGATGACCTTTATTTGTGGAGATACCTGTGCTTACCCCCCGCCGCTACGCGGCTGCCCCCGAGGGGGCGACTGAGGGAAGACCGTTCCACGAGCCCAGCGTCAATCCAGGGAGAAGATCTCATTGACCGTCTTGCCAAAGTAGGCGGACATCTTGAGGGCGAGTTCGGTGGAGGGGATGAACTTGTCGTTTTCGATGGCGTAGATGGTCTGGCGTGTGACGCCGATGGCGTCGGCCAGTTCCTGCTGCGAGATGCGGAGGCGGGCCCGTTCGACCCGGATGCTATTCTTCATGGCCGGCCTCCTTCCTGTATTTGTACAGCCTGAAACGGAAGAGGATGATATAGACGAAGAAGGCGAAGATGATGCTGTCGAACAGTCTGTGGTAAGACAGGAGGCTGAAAACGCCCTTCGTTCTGAAGGCGGTCGATATGTCCACGATCAGGCCGGATACGATGGCCAGCACAAAGCAGATCCACGCCGTGTTGGCGATGGAGCGGAGGCGGAGCGTCTGGATGAATTCATCCTCCTGTTTCTCTTCGGACAGGCCGACGAACAAGGCGGACAGCGCTGCCGTCACATACAGGGCCAAAGTCCCGAACTGACTGTATTTCTGAGGGATAAGTTCAAGTCCGTTGAACAGCCAAAGTTGCAGGGCGAACACGACGGGGCACGCAATCAGCAGCGCCCAGCCGATTCGCTGGAAGGAGTGGGGGAGAAGAGAAGAAGTCTTAGTCATGGCGTACGGGATTATTCTTCGATCCGGCTCTCCTTGCGATAGCGGACCAGACGGATTTTGTAGATGATCAGATAAAGCATGAAGGCGCCGCCGTAGCCGGTTATCTCCTTGAAGACCTTCAACATCCGGGCGTGGCTTTCCGTATCGTACCAGGCTATGAAGCGTTCATGGGAGGCTGCTGATGTCACCCACGTACCCGTCAAGGCCAGGGCCAGAGTAAGTGCGATGACAATCCTGATCGCGAACATCAGCGCAATCGCCGTGAGTGCCGATCGCGTCCGCATGAAGACCGTGAACTCGTCTTCCACCTTCTCCTTGGACAGTCCGACGAGGAAAAGGCCGACGAACATCAGTGAAAACCAGGTAACCGGATCGGCTTTGGCCTGATATGCGGGTGTGAAGATACAACTCCCCACAAAGACCAGCAGAGACACGCCGGCCAGGACCCATCCTGCAATCTGAACCTGGTGGGGCATCAGGAATACTTTCTTTTTCATACGCAAATAACGTAAAGTTTAACGCAACAAATGTAAAGTATAATTTACATATATCCAAATAAAATTTACATTTTTGGCAGTTTTCCCCTTTTTACACCCCGTGAAATGGAACGGGCTGATTGACAAATATCGGAGCCAGGTTCCAGCCGGGCGTCCGCCAGAATGGCAGGCGGGGCTGGTGTGGACCGATATTTGCGGGCGGTAGGGGACGCGAAAAAGGTGCGGGGAAAAGCACGTTAACCAGCGCGAAAGAGAAAGGATATGTCAAAGGCAAAATGGATCGGCGGTTTTCTGGGATGGGTCGCTTGGGGACCTATCGGGGCACTCATCGGCTACCTCCTGGGGAAGGCCGTGGACACATATATCGATGGTTCACACCAACTTCCAGGCGGTGACGGCGGTTCGTACCAGGGACAAGGCCAGGGCCAGTACCAAGGCCAGAATCAGGGTCAATACCAACGCCAGAACCAGGGTCAATACCAGCGCCAAGGCACCGGTTACGGCGGTCAGTCCTCCCGTCGCTACACCGCCGACGAGCAGCGTAACAGTTTCTTCGTGAGTCTGTTGGTCCTGTCATCGGCCGTGATCAAGGCCGATGGGAAGACGCTGCAGGCGGAACTCGAATGCGTGCGGAACTTCTTCCGCAGCAATTTTGGAGAGCAGGCGTCGCAGCAGGCGATCCAGATGCTCCGGCAACTGGAGACCCAGCAGGTGAACATCTATGCGGTAGGCGACCAGATCGCGTCGAACATGAACTATTCGCAGCGGATGCAACTGTTCCAGTATCTCGTGCAGATCGCCATTGCCGACGGGAACTTCGCCAAGTCCGAAAAGAGCGTCCTGGAGGCCATCGGCTCCGTGATCCGGCTCACATCGACGGACGTCTCCTCCCTCATCGCGATGTATTACAAGGAGGAGCAGTCGGCCTATACCGTACTGGAGATTTCCCCGAATGCGACGGACGACGAGGTGCGGGCCGCGTACCGGCGGATGGCGATGAAGAACCATCCGGACCGGGTATCGACCTTGGGCCCCGACGTGCAGAAGGCTGCGGCGGAGCGCTTCCAGCAGATATCCGAGGCCTACGAGACCATCAAGAAACAACGGGGGATGAAGTAAATGACGACCGATACCATCCGCATCCGGGGCGCGCGGGAGAACAACCTCAAGGACGTCTCCCTGGATATTCCCAAATACAAGATCACCGTATTCACCGGCGTTTCCGGTTCCGGGAAGAGTTCACTGGTGCTGGACACGATCGCGGCCAAGTCGCGGCGCGAACTCAACGACACCTTCCCGACCTTCGTGCAGCAGTATCTGCCCAAGTACGGGCGGCCGCATGTCGATGAGATCGAGGGCCTGCCCATCGCCGTTGTCATCGACCAGAAGAAACCTGCCAAGAACTCCCGGTCCACGGTGGGCACCTATACCGACATCTATGCCTTGATGCGGCTGCTTTTCTCCCGCGTGGGAAAGCCGTTCGTGGGCTACTCCGATTCGTTCAGTTTCAACCATCCGCAGGGGAGTTGCCCGCGTTGCTCTGGCCTCGGGGAGATTCGTGAGTTGGACATCCACAAACTGGTGGACTTCGACAAAAGCCTCAATGACGAGGATACCATCCACTACATCGCCTTCGGCAAGGGCGGCTGGCGCTGGATCCGTTATGCCCATAGCGGCCTGTTCGACCTGGACAAGAAGATCAAGGACTACTCGCCGGAGGAACTGGACCTCTTCCTGAACAGCCCACAGATCCGGCTGAAGAACCCGCCGCCCAATTGGCCCAAATCGGCGAAGTACGAGGGCCTCATTCCCCGGATGTACCGGTCCATCATCAATTCCGAGGAGGGCCTCCTGCATGCCGCCGTCCTGAACCCGATGCTGGTGATGGGTACCTGCCCCGACTGCGGTGGTACGCGCTTGAATCCCAAGGTGTTGACCTGCAAGATCGAAGGGCTGAACATCGCCGAAGCGTGCGCCCTCCCGATTTCCCGGCTCAACGCCTGGATCCGGGGCCTGTCCGATCCGCTGGCCGCGGACCTGAAGGAGGCGATCGGGGCGCGGCTCACCGCCCTCGAGGAGATTGGCCTCGGCTACCTGAGCCTGGACCGTCCCGTCGGCACGCTTTCCGGCGGCGAGGCCCAGCGCTGCAAGATCGCGAAATACATCAATTCCTCCCTCGCCGACGTGCTGTACATCCTGGACGAGCCCAGCGTGGGCCTGCACAACCGGGACATCGAACGGATGAAGCGCTCGGTCCAGCGCCTTCGCGACGCAGGGAACACCGTCCTCCTCGTGGAGCACCATCCCGAGATGATCCGGATTGCCGACCATGTCGTGGACCTGGGCCCCGGCCCGGGCATCGACGGCGGCCGCATCGTCTTCGAGGGCTCGTACGACGAACTTCTCCACTCCGGCACGGCCACCGGCTCGATGCTTGGGGAGCCGGTTCCGTTCAAGGACTCACCCCGGCCGGTAGTCTCCTCATTCCATCTCGAAAACGCTACCCTGCACAACCTCAAGGGCGTTTCCATCGACATGCCCCTGGGTGTTTTCGGCGTCGTCGCAGGCGTTGCGGGCTCCGGCAAGAGTTCGCTGATGGAGTGCTTCCGGCGCGCATACCCGAACCCGGACGAGGTGGTGTACATCAGCCAGGAGAACATCGGCGTGAGCCTGCGTTCCACCCCGGCTACGTACATGGAAGTTGCTGGTGACATCCGGAAGGCGTTTGCGAAGGCCCATAAGATGAAGGAAGAGTACTTCACCTTCAACGGCAAGGGCGCCTGCCCCGTGTGCGGCGGCAAGGGTGTCATCGTGTCGGAAATGGCTTTCATGGATGCAATCGAGACCACCTGCGAGGCTTGTGGCGGCCTGCGCTACGCGCCCGAGGCCCTGGCCTATACCGTGACCGGCGCCACCGGCGAGACGCTCAACATCGCTGAAGTCATGGACCTTTCCGTCCGCCTGGCATCGGCCTTCTTCAAGGGGACGGTCATCGAACAGAAACTGCGGCCCCTCGTGGACGTGGGACTGCAGTATCTGCATCTGAACCAGGCACTTTCGACCCTCTCGGGCGGCGAACTCCAGCGGTTGAAACTGGCCTCGTACCTGGGAGTGGAGGGGAAGATCTTCATCATCGACGAACCCACCGACGGCCTGCACACCAAGGACATCCGGCACATCATCCGCCTGTTCGACTCGCTCGTGGACCGGGGCAACACCGTCTGGCTCATCGAGCACAACCTGGACGTCATCCGCAGCGCCGACTGGCTCGTCGAGCTCGGCCCCGGCGCCGGCGAGGACGGCGGCCGGCTCATCTACGCCGGCCCCCCGGCAGGCGTCCGAGACTGTGAGGGGTCGGTGACGAAGGATTATCTGTGATTACGAAATTGACTACACAAATATGCACGAACTGAAATGCCCCAAGTGCGGAAGTGTCTTCTCGGTCGACGAGGCTGACTACGCTTCCATCGTATCCCAGGTCCGCGGGATTGAATTCGACACCGAGATCCGGCGCCGGTTGGCCGAACTGCATTCGCAGTACGAGGCCGAGCAGAAGGCGAAGGCGGTTACGGCGGAGCAGGCGTACCAGACGGCGTTGTTCAAGAAGGACCAGGCGATCCTGGCTAAGGACGGGGAGATTTCACGCCTTAAAGAGCAGATGGCCGCACAGGGCGACCGGCAGAAACTGGCCGTCGGGACTGCCGTCGCCGCCAAGAACGAGGAAATTGCGAACCTGAACGCCTCCATCCTGCAACTCCGCTCCTCGGCTATGTTGGCCGCCAAGGAAGCCGCGCTCCACGAGGACAATATCCGCAAAGAATATGAGGCCAAGTTGAAGATGGCGCAGGAGCAGGTCGACTACTACAAGGACCTGAAGACCCGCTTGTCAACCAAGATGGTCGGCGAGACCCTGGAGGCGCACTGCAGCAACGTATTCAACGGAGAGATGCGTCCCATGTTTCCGAATGCCTACTTCGAAAAGGATAACGACGCCTCGCTCGGCAGCAAGGGAGACTTCATCTTCCGCGATTTCGAGGACGGTACGGAGTACATCTCCATCATGTTCGAGATGAAGAACGAGATGGACGAGACGGCTACCAAGCACAAGAACGAGGACTTCTTCCGCAAACTCGATGCGGATCGCAGGATAAAAGGTTGCGAATATGCCGTACTGGTCTCCCTCCTGGAGCCAGACAGCGAACTATACAATGGCGGCATCGTCGATGTCTCCTACCGCTACCCCAAGATGTACGTCATCCGTCCGCAGTTCTTCCGGCCGATCATCACCCTGCTGGTCAATGCCGCCAAGAAGACGGTCGGTATCAAGAAGGAACTGGAGATTGCCCTCAGCCAGAGTGTGGATGTGACCCATTTCGAAAGCCAGTTGGACGCGTTCAAGGAGGCCTTCGGTCGCAACTACCGCCTGGCCAGTGAAAAGTTCAAGGCTGCCATCGACGAAATCGACAAATCCATCACGCACCTGCAGAAGATCAAGGACGCGCTGATCGGCTCTGAAAACAACCTCCGCCTGGCGAACGACAAGGCGGACGCTCTCACCATCAAGAAACTTACCAAGGGCAATGAGACGATGACGAAGAAGTTCGCCGAAGCTGCGGAAGCCCGTAAAACGGCAGAAAGCGCCGCTGGCCCTGATGATCAGGATCAACCGTGAAAAGGCCCTCCTACCTCCAATTCCCCCTTTCGCTGGACCTTCGGGCGCTGTGGTATCGTGACCTCATGGCCGCTCTGGGTGGGGTGAAGGGTGTGCGATGGCAGAAGGGGTTCTTCCATGTTACGGCGGCGTTTATTATCGACGAGATCGATGTTGCCGAGGCGAAGAAGATGGCGGAAGTCATGGGCGAGGAACTTGCGGGGGTGGCCGCGCCGGTCTTGGCCTTCGACAAGTTGGAGGCTTTCACGACGCAAGGGGGAGGGATGCACGTCGTTTATCTGACTGCATCCCGGGTGCCCGATGAGTGGGTGGCATTGATCGACCGTCTGCAAGCAAAACTCATCGGCCTCGGCTATCATCTCGGCCCATTCCAACTCCATGTGACGCTTGCGCGGGTGCCGGCTGGAAGCATCGCGTTGGATGTCCTTCGTGGCCGAATCGGCCGTGTCGCTGTACCACAGATTCATTCGACCTTGGCAAAAGCCGATTACCGTTTCTACCGGGAGTTCAAGTCGGCTGTTCGGGAATGGACCTTGCCCCACTGCTGACGGTGGTCCCGGTGCTGGACCACCATCATCAAAAAAAGGGAAAAAACGCCGACGGTGGTCCAGCACCGGGACCACCATCGACACTCGGGGCATCAGGTCGGGACCAATCTCCGGCCAGTAGCCTTCGTGGGCAAACCGGCATTTTCCGTTTTACGCTTCTCGTCCCAAATCTGCCATAGGGGGCCCTGGGACGAGCCTTTTCACGCAAAAACACGGAAATTATGCGTGAAAAGCCCTTCCATTTGCCAGCCTACGCCTCAAACAATCGGCCTCCCAGTGCGCTGGGAGGCCTTTTTGGAACTTAAACGCTTAATCTTTTTTTGAAACGGTTCTTTTTCCGATGTTTGCGGGAGAAACTGTAAGATTTGTGCGTATGAAGAAAATCCTTGAAGTTCTCCGCTATGGAGAGAATGACATCCGGTTTCACACGGACATCGATCCGCTCGAGGATCCGAACACCATCCACCAGACGGTTACCGAACTGGCCATGGCCATGATGACCACCCTGTGGGGCGGGAATGAGCAGGCCGTCCTGGCCATGATCCGGGCCCTCGCGATTTCAGACCTGGGCGTCAGCGTGAACCGCCGCCAGATGGTCGGCTTCCTGGACGATGCCTCCGGCATGCTCGAAGCCTCCATCCGCGACGCCCGCAAGGCCTTCGAGCAGTCCGGCGGCAAGATCATGGTCTTCGGCCCTGGCGTCGCCCCGCCCAAGTCACGGAACTAGCCGCGGGCTTTTCCCGGTCAGAAAGATTTCGTAAGGGTCAGCACCCCGGCCGAGAGGGCGGGGACGTTCAGGAGGACGGCGGTTCCGCGGGTCTCGGGCGTGGCGTTGCAGAGGCTGATGGCATGCTTGTCGGCCATCGTGTTCGCTGCGGTCAGGGAGCCGGGCGCATAGTAGTCGAAGACGGCGCCACCGAGGCCTTTCCAGTCACCGGAGACGGTCAGTTCGCAGGCCGATTTTGTGGGGTTCACGATCTTGACAATCACGTCGCGGCCGTTCTCGGAGAGGGTGGTGACGATGCTCAGGTCCTTCGTATCTCCCGAATAATCAAGCCGATACCGCGAGAAGTGGTCGTACCAGAGTTCGGTCACGAGGTAGTTGGGCGCCACGAAGAGTCCTTTGTAGTCGAAGTTGATGAAGGCGTTGTTCCAGTCGGGGGCGTCGGTACGGCGGATGAACAGGGCCGCGGCGCCCATCGCCACCACGTCGCGCTGCTCGCAGGCATTGAGGAATCCGCCGGCGAACAGGCCGGTACGCCAGTCGGTGCTGTTCAGGTTCCATTCCGAGATGAACAGTTTCACGTTCGGGTTCGGGCAGGCGGCGATCATCTCCGCGTAGCGGTCGTACTGTTCGCCGAGGCGGACGGGTCCGGTGGCGTATCCACCGGCCTGCTCATAGTGGTGAAGGCTCAGATAGTCGAAGTAGTTGGCCGACCGCTGGAGGAATTCCCCGTCCTCGCGGAAGCCGCCGCAGGCGATGATCTTGATGGACGGATCCACCTCGCGCATGGCCGTGGAGAAGTCCCGGACGCATTTTTCATAGCGCTCGATGCCCATCTCCCACATCTCGTTGTCGATCTCCCAGTATTTCACGTTGTAGGGCTCCGGATGGCCGTTCGCAGCGCGCTTGGCGCCCCATTCGTCCGTGGCGGGGGCGTTGCAGTACCGCACCCAGTTCACGGCGTCGGCCAGGATGGATTCGTACTCTTCGGCCGGACGCTCGAAGTGGACGGACACCACGATCACCGGTTCCGTATTCACTTCCCGGCAGAACTTGATGAACTCGTCCGTGCCGAAGCAGTTCTGGTCGTAATCCATCCACATCCAGTGCGGCCAACGGTAGCGCTGTTCCTGCGGGCCGATTCCCCACTGCCAATAGTACTGGGCGACGTAACCGCCGCCCGGCCAGCGGAGGCAGGTCGGATGCAGGTCCTTCACGGCCTGGAGGATGTCCGGCCGGAAACCGCCGAGCGCCTGCCCGGTGGCGGTGGACAGGGTCACCTGGTCCACCAGGACTGTCCCGTTGGTACCCAGGATGGCGAAATCGGCATCGCCGGAGAGTTCGCCGGCGGGGAGGGAGATGTCGAACTTCTTCCAGGAGGAACCGGGGAAGCCGAGCACCTGTTCCCGCAGGATCCGGCCGTCACGGACCAGTGCGACGGAAAGCCGTCCGCCGCCCTTGGCATAGATCGACCCGACGAAGGTTTCGCCCGGGATTACGTTCTGCGGTCCCTGGCAGATGCCGGCCGCCGAAGCCCCTGCGGTGATTTCCTGCGCATAGTCCATATTGACGGCATCCCCCTTCACGAGGCGGTATTCGCCATCGCCGAAGGCCTTCCACTGCGGTGCCACGTCCGGAATCCGCACCGGTTCCGGCGTGCCCTCGAAATAGACGGTCTTCCCGTCCAGGGACGTGACGCGGAGATCGCGGTACAGCGTCTCGGTGTAATTGACCCAGAGGACGATGTCATTCCGTCCCGTCGCATCCAACTTGTTGTATGTCAATATTCTCTTCCCGTCCCAGAAGACCTCGGCCTTCGCGCCCTTGCAGCGGATGCGGAGTTTGTGCCAGTCCTGGTTCTCGTTGATCTGGTTCGCGGCGGCGATTTTCTGGACCAGCGGATCCAGCGTCTTCACCCGGCGGGTACGGCCGAAGTTCTCCACTTCCTTCTCCACCATCGTGGCGATGGAGAAGTTCGGCTCCGTCACCTGTTTCATTGCGGCTTCCCGCAGGCGGGCCTGCTGGGCCGCCTGGATCTGCGATTCGGTCTGTCCCGGATTCAGGGCACAGGCCTCGTAGTAAGGATTGTGCACGCGGAAGTAATACGGCTCTCCGCCCTGCTGGTTCCGGAACGCGAACCGGATGTCCAGCAGGCCGCCGCTCCAGGCCCGCCGCGCGAGCCGGTACGCCCGCCAGTTGATATCGGCCGTGATCTCATAATCGTCCGTGTCCAGGGTCGTTATCGGCAGCGGCTGCTCGTACCGGGTAGGGGAGTGCAGCACCGCCTCCTCGTCCATGAACCATCCGTCGAAGTATCCGTCCCGGGGCGGAATCCCCGGATAATGCTCCGGCTCGAACGACCGCTCATAGATGAGTTCCTGCCACACGCCGTTGTTCGCGGAAAAATAGATGTGCTCGAACAGTTGCCCGTACAGCATCGGGTCGATGTTCCCGGCCGGTTTCCCGGCCTGTACATGGATCGCAGCCTGCCCCCAGGCCGTCACCCCCGCGGCAATCGCCGCGACGGCAAGAAGAAAACGTCTCATACCGTTTTAGTGCTTTTCACAAATATAGTGATTTCTTGACATTCCGGACCTTTTTTCGTACCTTGCGGTCAATGAGCAAGTTTTCCAACGTACTGAAAAAGTGGTCCGGGACGTCGCTGGTGCTGCGGATCGTGATCGGCCTGGTAATCGGTGCCGTGCTGGGGCTGGTCTGCCCGCAGTGGACGGGCATCGGCATCTTGGGACAAGTGTTCGTGAGCGCCCTTAAGGCGATTGCGCCGGTGCTGGTGGCGCTGCTGGTGGCTTCATCCATCGCCAAGGCGAAAGGTGGCCTGGGCCCGCGCTTCCGGACCGTCATCACGCTGTATCTCGTGTCCACGTTCTGCGCGGCCGTACTGGCCGTAGTGGCGAGTTTCCTGTTCCCCGTGACGATCAAACTGCAAGGCGCCGAGGGCGGCGGCAGTGCCCCGGGCGGCCTCGCCGACGTCTTCCTGACACTGCTCACGAACATGGTGATGAACCCGGTCCAGGCGCTCGCGCAGGCCAATTACATCGGCATCCTCTTCTGGGCCATCGTCGTCGGCCTGGGCCTGAAGATGCTGGCCTCGGAGCATACCGTCCGGGTAATCGGGGATCTGGCCGACGTGGTCTCGGAGGTGGTGCGCTGGGTCATCCAGTTCGCCCCCTTCGGCATCCTGGGCCTCGTGTTTTCCTCGGTGTCCGAGAGCGGCCTGGAAATCTTCACGGACTATGGGAAACTGCTGCTCCTGCTGGTAGGCTGCATGTGCGGCACCGCTTTCATCGTCAATCCCTTCATCGCCTGGCTGCACATCCGGAAGAATCCCTATCCGCTATACTGGAAATGCTTGAAGGAGAGCGGGCTGAATGCATTCTTCACCCGTTCCTCCGCCGCGAACATCCCCATTAACATGGACCTGTGCAAGCGGCTCGGCCTGGATGAGGAGTTCTACAGCGTGAGCATCCCGCTGGGATCGACGGTCAACATGAACGGCGCGGCCGTCACCATCACCGTCCTCTCCCTGGCGGTAGCCCATACGGTAGGCGTGGAAGTGAGTTTTGCCTCCGCGCTGTTCCTGTCGCTGATCGCCACCCTTGGCGCCTGCGGCGCCTCCGGAGTGGCCGGTGGCTCCCTCCTCCTCGTCCCCATGGCCTGCTCCTTCTTCGGCATCGGCAACGACATCGCCATGCAGGCGGTCGCCGTCGGCTTCATCATCGGCGTGGTCCAGGACTCCGTGGAAACCGCCCTCAACTCCTCCAGCGACGCCTTCTTCACCGCCGTCGCGGAATTCCACGACCGCAGAAAAAAAGAGGGAACCGAATAGTTCCCTCCTCTTTCGCTACCGGCCGCCTCCTCCGAAGCCGCCGCCTGAGAAGCCGCCGCCTCCGCCGAAGGAGGTGTGGCCGCCCATTCCCTTGATGCTGCCGGCCTGCTGCTTGGCCACGGCGTGGTTGATCGCGGAGGCGGACATGTTGTTGTTGAGGCGGATGGTCCGCATCATCACGTTCGGGTCCACGCCCACGGTCTGGGCCATCTCCTGGAATTCTTTCGGGAAGAGTTTCTGGAACTGGGTCGCCACCTTGTCGGCGATGCCGTACAACTGGGCGAACACGAGATAGTCCTTCCACATGCCCACCTCGACAGCTCCGCGCTCCTTGGAAAGGGTGAAGTCGTTCAGGAAGTTCTTGAATTCCACCACATGGCTGGCCTCCCGGGCACCGTCGGCGTTGGTCGTGGTGCCGTAGATGAAGTAGTGCTTGTCCTGCATGTATCCGCGTCCGCGGGCCTGCGCCCGGGTGGGCCAGGCGGTCACCCGCTTGAAGTTCCGCTCGGACCATTTCTCGAACTCCCCGGATTCCAGCAGGAGATTCGACCCGGCGGCTTCCCGGGCCATGTTGTACAGGGCCAGTTCCACGTCGTCCTGGATGTCGGGCTGGTGCGTGAAGTCCAGGTTCACGCGCTTGGTGTTGTTCGTGTCCGGGAGGACCTTCACCTTTCCGTCCAGGATCCACCGGAGGAAGAAGGCGCCGATCAGTCCATGGGAGGAATTCTGGCCGGCGGGGAACCGCCAGCCGTGGTCCAGCACGAAACTGGAGGCGAACAGGTTGCCGTCCAGGGGCGCTTCCCGCCACCATTCCGTAATCTTGGTCTTTCCGTACATGGATTTCTTGTACTTGTAACCCAAGGCCTGGAGGACCGCCGCCCGGATGAGGGCGATGATGGATCCGCCGAACAGCAGGGCGAAGAGCCCGAGGATGAATTTCTCGAAGGGATCCTTCTGCCCATAGGAACTGCCTTTCATGGCCTTGTCCTTGAGTTCGTCGAAGGACATGTTCCGGCTCACCGCCGGGGAGAACAGGCCCTTCTCGAAACGGACGAGGGTGATGACCGAACTGTCGTGGGAGAACGGTTCCGAGGATTCGTACACGATCCGGCCGTCGGTCACGTCGATGTCGCCGTAGGAGCCGAAACCCCAGACACGGGTGTTGTCATAGGTCCACTGGGGGCCGCCGGTCTCATTGACGATGGTGACCTTCACATGCTGCGCGGGGGCGTCGAAGCCGGGATTCACGAACATGAAGTTGAATCCGTCGGCATCGGAAAAGGACTGTACGAGACCCGTGACCGTGTACTCCACCGTCCAGACATGGGGGCCGTAGGAAGTCTTTCCCCAGCACAGTTCCACGCCGTCATGCTTGTCGATGATGCCACAGCGCCCTGCCTTTTCGGACAGGGTTCGGTCCACGTCCCAGCGGCGGCCTTCGTTGTAGTATGCCAGTCCGTTCTCGCTGACGGTGAGGTCCTGCACGGTCATCTCGCCGAGATTGGAGATGGGGATGTACATTTCCGTTCCGTCCGCGACGGTGGCGTCCCAGACCTGGGTGATACGGGCCGATCCGTCTTCGCGGAGGACGGCGCGTATGTCGATGTCCCGGAGAGACTGGGCTAACACGGCCAAATTGCCGGCGAGGACCGCCAGCAAAGCGAGGAAAACTTTCCGCATCGCCTAGATGACGGGATAGTCTTTCTTGGAGGCGTCCTCGGCGAGGTATTCCCGCTTGCTGAAGCCCAGGATACCGGCAACGACGGAGCCCGGGAACATCCGCACCTGGTTGTTGAACCGGGTGACGGTGTCGTTGAAGGTCATGCGGGCCAGCCGGACATTCTCTTCGTACTGCTTGATGTCCTGCATCGCCTGCTGGTAGTTCTGGTTCGCCTTGAGGTCGGGATACTGCTCGGCGATGGCGATGAGTTTGGCGCTCACTTCCTGGAGGGTCTTCTCGTTCGCATTGACCTCATCCACGGTCGGATTCGCGGAAGCGGAGATCTTGCGCTTGGCGATCACCTTCTCCAGGGTGTCCGCCTCGTAGGAAGCGTATTCGCGGGTGAGTTTGATGAGCGCCTGGAGGGCGTCGTAACGGCTGACCTGCTGGACGTTGATCTGCTTCAGGGCATTGTTGCAAAGTTCGTCGGCCTGGACGAGTTTGTTCTGCACGGAGATGCCCCAGAGAACGAGCGCGGCAGCGATGGCCAGGATGATAATGAGGGTGGTGGACATAATATAACAGTGTTTATGGTTTTCCAATCGAACAAATTTACGAAAAAATATGTAGTTTTGCATTATGATGAAAAAAATGGTTAGATGCGCCCTCCTGGGCGCCGCGGCCTTCCTGGCGGCCGCCTGCTTCTCCAAGCAAGACTTTAATACCCAATATGATACCCAGGTACTGATCCGTTTCGAACCCGACGCGGATTATCAGTGGGATAATTTCGTGAACGAATTCTTCAATGGCGGGAAGGATACCGTGGGTTTCCACGGGAGTTTCGCTTTGGAGCCGATCTATCATTATGCCAGATTGGACACCGTCAAATGGGACTCCGGTCATCATGCAAAACCGGACACCGTTTACTTCCGCGGCGGACTCGTCATCTCCCGCGGCAAGGATGCCGATGCATCCGTCGGGCGGAAGCCTTCCCGCTTCGCCGTCTATGACGAGAAGGGTGGCAACAAGGGCACCAAGGCGTACGCTGTTTTCCACGACACTACCGCCGCACTGATGCCTAAGCATCTGATTGAAATCGCCATCCCCAACGTGGATTCCTACTGCGAGCCCAAGTTCATGATGGTGCATAACGTGCAGGCTGTGTATCAGGCGGTCAAATACGGCGTCGGTCTCGCGGACGGCCCCTTCGGCGAGCAGGACTATCTCACCCTCACCGTCACGGGTTACAACGGAACGACCGAGACCGGTCATAAAGACGTGAAACTGGCGGACGGGACCAACGCCATCAAGGAATGGACGGAAGTGGACCTGAGCGGTATCGGCCACATCGACAACCTCCAGTTCCACCTCACCTCCAGCCGGCCGGATCTTCCGCTGTACTGCGCCGTGGACGACATGAGTTACCATTATTTCGTACTCTACCGATAATCCCCACCCTATGAAACGGAACACCGACTACAAGAACGCCGCCCTGGCGGCCCTGAAGGGCAACTGGGGAAAGGCCGTGCTGGCCGCGGTCATTTTCATGGCCGTCACCTATTTCGCCCTGGGACCGTATGTGTATCAGACGGTCAAGGTCCAGACCTATGTCCGTGAGAACTTGCCGCAGGTGTCCTCCTCCGTCAGTTTCGGCTCCGCCATCCGCCAGGCGATGGAGGCGAGCCTCTCGATGGCGCAGGATCCCGAATACATTTCCATGCAGTCGAAAGTGAGCGGATCCATGGGCCTGTATTACCTGCTGCTCTTCTTTGTCGTCCTGCCATTGGGCGTGGGCTTTATCAATGCCTTCCGGAAATTGCTGCTCCAAGGGGATAACGAACTGCCCGGAAACATGTACAAGATGGCTACCGGCAATTACTGGCACAAGGTCTGGGGCATGTTCCTGCTGATGCTGTTCACCTTCCTGTGGAGCCTGCTGTTCATCATCCCCGGTATCGTCAAGGCCTTCTCCTATTCGATGACGCCGTTCATCCTGGAAGAGCATCCGGAACTGGGCGCGAACGAGGCGATCGACCACAGCCGCGCCATGATGAAAGGCCACAAGTTCGACCTGTTCTGGCTGCTGCTCAGTTTCATCGGCTGGGGTTTCCTGTGCCTGTTCACGTTCGGAATCGGTTACCTCTGGCTCATCCCGTATATGAGTACGTCCGTCTCCGGCTTCTACGAGGATGTCAAGGCCGATTACGAAGTGAACGGAGGGCTGATCTGATGAAGATTCTCTTTACGTTGATCGTGGCGCTTGGGATTCTCCCGGCGCCCGTTTCGTTCGAACGGGCCGATGGTACTTCGACCACGTCGGAGGTAGAGGTGGTTGTCGGCAAGCGGGCCTTCACCCGCTGGAGCGCATCCTTGCCGGATTTCGCCCGGAAGGAAGCCTACCGCCTGACCATCACCCCCAAGCGCGTCCGCATCGAGGCGAATACGCCCGAAGGCGTTTACCGTGCCAATACCACGTTGGCGCAACTCGAGTTCCCGTATCCCTGCGGTGTCATCATCGACTATCCCCGGTTCCCTTGGCGCGGCATCATGCTGGACATCTCCCGCCATTTCCGGGACAAGGAGTTCATCCTCAAGCAGATAGACGCGCTGTCGGAGGTGAAACTCAACGTGCTGCACCTCCATCTGACCGATGCCGCCGGCTGGCGGCTGGAAGTCAAGTCCCACCCCGAACTCACGGCGAAGGCCGCCTGGCGGGTGGGGCATACCTGGAAGCAGTGGAATGCTTCCGGGAACCGGTATGAAGGAACCTACGGCGGCTATCTGTCCCAGGAGGACGTCCGCGAAATCGTCGCCTATGCGGCGGCGCACCACATGACCATCGTCCCGGAGATCGAGATGCCCGGCCATTCCCGCGAGACGGTCTATGCCATTCCCGGCGTGGGCTGCAAGGAAACCTCGGACGACCTGTGCCCCGGCAAGGAGGACACGTTCAAACTGCTTGAGGAGATCCTCACCGAGGTGATGGACCTGTTCCCGTCGGAGTACATCCATATCGGCGGGGACGAAGCAGGGAAGCGTGACTGGCACGACTGTCCGGACTGCCGGCGACGGATGGAGGAAGAGGGCCTGCACAGCGTGGAGGAGCTCCAGAGTTATCTGGTACGCCGGGTTGAGGCGTTCCTGAACGCCCACGGCCGCCGGCTTATCGGCTGGGACGAGATCCTGGAAGGCGGTCTGTCCCCGAACGCGACGGTGATGTCGTGGCGGGGGACCGAAGGCGGTCGCGAGGCCATCCGCCAGGGGCACGACGCCGTGATGACTCCCGGCAACCGCTGCTACCTGGACAAGGTCCAGGACGCGCCGGTCCGTGAACCAGAGGGCTTCGGCGGCTATCTGCCCCTCGACAGCATCTATGTCTATGATCCGGCGGCCGGCATCCCGGCGGAGTCGCTGGGCCACCTGCTGGGCGTGCAGGGCAACCTCTGGCACGAAATGATTCCCGAGCCGTCCCATACGGAATACATGCTTTATCCGCGCGCGTTCGCGATAGCGGAGATCGGCTGGACGCCGGTAGAGGTGAAGGACGCGGCCGATTTCCGCGAACGGGCGACGGCGCATGCCGCAGCGCTGCGCGAGAATGGCTACACGACGTTCAAACTGGAAGACGAGGTAGGCAACCGGCCGGCTTCCCGCGTCCGGGAGAACCATCTGGCGCGCGGTGCCAAGGTCTCTTACGCGGCGCCCTGGCACCGGAACTATCCCGCCTCCCGTGAAGCAACCCTCACGGACGGAAACCTTGGTGGCTGGTCCTACGGCGACGGCCGTTGGCAGGGCTTCCAGAGCGATGTCGATGTCACCATCGACCTGGGCCGCGTGCAGAAAGTGAGTTATGTGACTGCCACGTTCCTGGCTGACCCGGGCGCCTGGATCTATCTGCCCGACCGAGTGAGCGTCGAATACTCCGTGGACGGCGAGCACTACACGCTGGCCGGCATGCTCCTGAATGAGAATCCGAATGGGAAATACATCCCTTACGGCACTTCCGTCGGGGCCGATGCCCGCTATGTCCGCTACCACGCCTTCCGGACGAAGGAGTGGCTGTTCATCGATGAAATCTTGATTTACTAATACGCTAAAACCTTGTATATGAAACGGATTTGCCAATTGCTCCTCCTTTCCCTGCTCGTGGCGGGATGCGCTTCCAAGCCGCAGGTGAAGTATGTGTTCTATTTCATCGGTGACGGAATGGGCGTCAACGAAGTCATCGGCACGAACCTCTACAACCAGGCGAACGGCCTGGAGCCCGTCAATTTCACCCAGTTCCCGGTAGTGAACTTCATCACGACAGTATCCGCGAACTCCCTGGTCACCGACTCCTCCGCCGCCGGCACCGCGCTGGCGACGGGTGTGAAGATCAACAACAGCGTCGTGGGTGTCGACCCGGACGGTAACCCCACCCCCAACCTGACGGAATGGGCCCATGCGGCCGGCTATGGCACGGGTGTCGCCACCAGCGTGGGTGTGAACCACGCCACGCCGGCGAGTTTCGTGGCGCACACCTCGAGCCGCAACGGCTATGAAGAGATCTCGCTCCAGATGATTGATTCCCCCGTTGATTTCATGGCAGGCGCGACCTTCCTCACGAACCGGGGGTCCGGGCATGACGCCGCCTACTTCGAGCACAAGGCCGATTCCGCCGGCATCGCCATCTTCAAGGGCCCCGGCGCCATGGGGAAGATGGATGAGATCGATTTCCTCAAGCCGCGCATCCTGTGCCTGAGCGCCAAGGCGGAGGATTCCATCCCGTACGCCATCGACCGGAAAGAGGATGACACCCAACTGGCCGACTTCACGGACGCCGGAATCCGCTATCTGGAGTCCCGCTTCGGCAAGAAGGGCTTCTTCTTCATGATCGAGGGCGGCAAGATCGACTACGCCGGCCATGGCAATGACGCCGCGACCTGTTTCCAGGAAGTGAACGACATGGCCGTGTCCGTGGACCTGGCGCTCGCTTTCCTGGCCCGCTATCCGAAGGAGACCCTCATCGTGATCACGGCCGACCACGAGACCGGCGGCCTCATGCTGGGCAGCGGACGCTATGAGATGCACCCCGACCGGCTCGCCCGCCAGCACGCCTCCGTGGACGCGCTGACGGATCAGTTCCGGGCAAAGTTCTTCCCGGAAGGCCAGCCCTTCAAGACGCCTACCTGGGATGCCGTAAAGGCTTTCTTCGCCGAGGAAACGGGCATGTGGGGCGACGTCGAGGTGAGCGAGCGTGTCGAAAAGGAACTGAAGGGCATCTACGACCAGACCTTTGGCAAGGGCGGTGACCGCAACCTGAGCGAGTCCAATCTGTACTCCGTGAACTTCCAGATTGTCGCCGACGTGGTCCGCGCACTGGACCGCGCCGCCGGCTACCAGTGGAGTTTCGGCTCCCACTCCGGCTCGCCGGTGGGCCTGTACGTAACGGGTGCCTGCGCGGAGGAATTCGGCACCGTCAAGGACAACACCGAAATCGCCCCGCTCATTGCAAAACTCGCAGGTTACACGAAGTAATCAATTGATTTACAGATCCAGAAGACCTTCCGGAATCTCCATCCGGAGGGTCTTTTCCGTTTCGTCCACTTCCAGGACGAGTTCCTCGCGCAGAGGGAGGAGGCTCTCGCCATGGCCGGTTTCCACCCAGATGCAGGGGTTGCCGGGAATGTCTTCGTGGGCCGATACGGTACCTACCCGGTTGCCGTCCGCATCCAGGACGGTCCAGCCGGTGAGGTCTTCATCCTCGTCTTCGTAGAGATCGTCCTCGGCGTAGAGGACGGCGCCGGCGAGTTCGTCGGCATCCGTGAGGTTGTGTACGCCGGTCAGGCGGACGAGGGCGCGGGTGTTGCCCCGCTGGGAGAAAGATTCAAAATAAAAGGGAACCGGAAGTCCATCGAATTCGATGAACACCGGTTCCTCAAGGTCGATTTCCTCGGGCGCGATGCCGGTAAATCCTACAAGGAGTTCGCCGTCCCGGCCGTTGGATTTCAGTACCTGCCCGATCCGCTGCATTATTCGGCAGGGGTCTCGACGGCCTCGGCGGCCTCGGCGGCAGCCTCTTCGGCAGCCTTGCGGGCGGCTTCCTCAGCCTCGGCCTTCTTCTTGGCGATGGCTTCGGCGCGGGCCTCGTTGACCTTGGCCTCGGCGGCCTTGGCTTCCTTCGCCTTGGCGATGGCCT
>JAFXMA010000003.1 GCA_017530725.1 Bacteroidales bacterium | reverse complement strand
GACGGTCAGGCCGGAGATGATGTGCCAGATGCCCCACCAGGCGGTGATGACGAGCATGCCGCCGTGGGGCGGGAAGTTCGCGAACAGGGGCGTGCCCAGCAGGAGCACGAGGCCCAGTCCGGAGTTCTGGATGCCCGTTTCGATAGTCAGGGTCTTGCGGTCCTTCTTGGGAACCCTGAAGAGGGTGCCCACGCCGAAGCCGATGCCCAGGGCAAGGAGGTTGTGGATCAGGACCACCAGGAAGATGTACCTGACGCACTTCATGAAGGCGTCCATGTTGCCGGCGAAGGAGAGGACGACCATCGCGAGGAAGAAGAGGATGGATATCCACTGCAGGGGTTTCTTCAGGGCTCTTGCGACCTTGGGCAGGAACCGGGCGGTCAGGATGCCCGCCGCGAGCGGAATGCCCAGGAGGATGAAGATGGTCTTGAACACGTCCCAGAGCGGGATGGCCAGGGTCGGGACCTCATGCGCGACGGGGGCGAAATGCAGGTAGGCGTTGCCCCAGAGCCAGAAGTTGAACGGGGTCATCAGGACGGCGAGGGCCGTGGAGATGGCGGTCAGGCTCACGGAAAGTTCGACATTGGCCTTCGCGAGGGACGACATGAAGTTGGAGATATTGCCGCCCGGGCAGGAAGCCACGAGGATCATGCCGAGGCCCATCATGGGCGAGATCCACCAACTCAGGGAAATGGCAAGCAGGCAGGTGAAGGCCGGCAGCAGGACCAATTGGCACAGCACGCCCAGCAGGACGGATTTCGGTTTGCTGAACACCTCGATGAAGGTCCCGGGCTTGATGCCCAGCGAGACGCCGAACATGACGAACGCGAGGACGATGTTGATCGTGTTCATGCCTCCGGCATTCAGGGTTACCTGGATCTGGTCGATGGAGGCAGCGGTTTCAGGTGACATCAGGTTATTGTTTTAGCAATTGGGGTAAAGTTACGCATTTTTTCGATAAGTTGTAAAACTGCCGGCAAATACCAACTTTTGGGGATTGACACGAGCCCGTAACCGCCGTACCTTTGTACCCGGAAGCAAGACTGTTAGTTAAAGTTTATAGTGTTCCTTTTATTGTTGTAGGACCCTCCTCCCTTGAGAAAGGCAGGAGGGTTCAGGGTATTACCGCCAAGGACTTCTCCATCCGGTAGCAGGTGAATGTGTTGCCGACGATTTTGTGGGAGAAGTCCGGTACATAGCCCATGTTCTCATAGAAAGGGACCTTGTTCTCGCGGCTTTCCACCACGGCGGTCCGGAAGCCCAGTTCCCGGGCCCATGCTTCCGCTTCCTGCACGACGCGCGTGCCCAGCCCTTGGTGCCGATACTCCGGCAGCACGACGATCCGTCCCAGGACCACACGCTCCGGGTCGAGGGCATAGAGCCGGCAGGTCGCTACGGGCAGGTAGTCATCAACCATGACGATGTACTTGGTCTCCGGGGTATCATGCTCGTCGAACTCCACTTCCAGCGGAATCCGGTGCTTCCGGGCCATGGCCTGGATGCGGACATAGTACGCCCCGGCCTGCCCGGCCGTCGTCGTCGCTCGGATGATTTCCATCAGTTCCTGTCGATCAAAGGCTTCAGTTCGGTGCTGAAGATATCTGCCGCGATGATCCGGTAGTGGGGATGGTAGGCATCCCGGAAAGCATCGCTGTGGCGCATGATATAGTGACCGTCGGCCATCAGGGAATCCAGGGTCACGAGGTCTTTGTCAAGTTCCGGGATGTTCGCGTGGCCTTTCCGGAGCATCTGCGCAACCCCTTGCCATTTCTTCGCCCATTCCTCTTCCGGGACTTTCTGCCCTTCATTGGCACTCCGGACAAACGCATCCAGGAACGCTTCCTCTCCGACGAGGCCGTCAAGGATCACGGACAGATCGACCCGGACATAATTACCCTGGTCTCCCACTGGATAATACAGCAGTCCCGGGACATCGTACCGGGCGCTGTCCAGGTCCTCCTGATAGGTGCGCAGTTCTTCCCGGAGATACCGGGCCGCCGCGGCGGGGTCTGGGATGAGGTGCTCCGGCCCGAGGTTATCCTGGCAGAAACTCTTGTAGAAGTCCTGTGCGCGGGATTCGGGGAAGTCCAGCAACTGCTGCCTGATGGCCCGTTCCGTCCCGGAGGGCCGGCATGCTATGGCGGCCAGCAGCGGAAGAAGGACGGCCAGGAGGAGGGTCTTGGGTTTCATGCTACTGGTATTTCTGGAAATCGTACTTCTCCCGGAGGGCGGCCTTCACGGCGTCGTCCTGGTGGGTGAAGAAGGCCTTGAAACCGGGGCAGAAGTTGATGTGCCAGCGCCAGACGCGGCCGAGCACCGATTTGGGATTCTTGTCGTAATGCGCTCTGAACTTGCAGTTCTCGCAGGGATATTGTGCCATGACTGAATGGATTACTATTCAAAGGACAAATGTACGGATAATTCCCGGAAGAATACGTAACTTTGGGACGATGGAAAAGTTTTATCGTCATTCCAAGTGCCGATGGTGGTCCAGGATGTGGGACACCGTCGGCGTTTTACCCCGATTTCTGTCAATGGTGGTCCGGTCCTTGGACCACCATAGGCACTTGGTGGGGGTTGCATGCCTGGCGGTGCTTTTCCAGGCGTGCGCGCCCGGGGAGAATCGGAGGCCCGGGGTGCCGGAGGGACTTTTTGATTTGACGGATACGATGACGCTTGGGCTGGCGAGGCTGCCTGGATGCGAGCGGATCATGGTTCACAAGAGTTCCGGATATGTGAACAATGTCCTGCTGAGCGCTTTCGGCGGGAGGTACTACTGTATGTGGCAGCGTTCCGCCAGGGACGAAGATACGCCGGATACGCGGGTGGTTTATGCAACGAGCACTGACGGGGTGCAATGGGAGGAGCCTATCGACCTGGCCGTGCCTACTGACAGCACTTTCGTGACGCCCGGAGGGTGGCTCCAGCGCGGGGAAACCCTTACCGCCGTCCTGAATTACATTTGCTCGCCGGACCGGTCAAAGGGCGGGACGGCCTGGTATACATCGACCCGGGACGGCGGGGCATGGAGCGAGCCGCAGCCCCTCCGGATGGCCGATGGCAGGCCGATGCCGGGTATCCTTGAGCAGGACCCGCTGCGATTGCAGAGCGGCCGGACCGTCGGCGCGGTGCACTTCCGCCCGGGCCTCCGGGTTAATCCCGTTTACACGGATGACCCGTCCGCCCTGACCGGCTGGACGGAGGCCGCTTTCCCGGCCGGGGAGGGAAGCCCGCTGGAGCCCAGCCAGTACGTAGGCATCGACGGAAAACTCGTGATGTTCTTCCGCGACCAGGCTTCCTCGTTCGTGAAACTCGCCTCCATTTCTGAAGACCAGGGTGCATCCTGGACCCCGCCGATGGAAACGAACATCCCCGACTCGCGCTCGAAGCAATGCGCCGGCACGCTCCCGGACGGTCGCGCATTCTGGGTTGGCAACCCTACTGGGAACAAGTCGCGGCGCGCGCTCGCGCTGGCGCTGTCGACAGACGGCTACAGTTTCTACAGGGCCTTCCTCCTCGCCGGTCCCGCCGATCTGCCGCCCCGGCGCAACGAAGGCCGCTACAAGACGCTCGGCTACAACTACCCCAAAGCCGTCGTCCTCGGCGACACCCTCTGGATCTCGCTCTCCATCAACAAGGAAGACGCGGTGCTCTTCCGCATTCCGCTGGAATCTTTGCAGTAGATGACCGGTGTGAAGCCTTCATCATCCCGTTCATGGCCCGCCTCACCGCCGTCCCCTCGATTGTGGTCGTGAAGTGGTTGAAGGTCTTTTTTTGCTATCTTTGTATTTGGAAGATGAACCACAACCGGATCCTGTCAATCGTCATGTTTTTCCTTATCCCTGTGATTTCGCAGGGCAGGGACCTTGCGTTGCGGACGGTCGGGATTGATACGGGGGGCGGCAGGATGAAAATGAAGGTCCTGGAGCCCAAGGAGGCCTATGGGCCCGTCCCCGGGATCCTCTGGATCCACGGCGGGGGATACATCACGGGCGGAAACTATATGGTGCTCGTGTCGTGCGGGAAGATGCTGGCGGAGCGCTATGGCGCGGTGGTGGTCAGCCCCGAATACCGCCTTGCGGGAGAGGCACCGTATCCTGCCGCTTTGGAGGACTGCTACGCTGCATTGGTGTGGATGTATGAGCATGCCGATGAACTCGGCATCGACCGGACGAGAATCGTCGTCGGCGGCGAGAGCGCAGGCGGGGGGCTCACGGCGGCGGTATGCCTCTACGCCAGGGACAAAGGGGAGATTCCCGTCGCCCTCCAGTTGCCGCTCTATCCGATGCTGGATTGCGAGGACACGGCGTCATCGGCCGATAACCCGGGGCTGACTTGGGGCACGAATCGGAACCACAAAGGCTGGCGCCTGTACCTGGGCGATCTCTATGGCAGTGCCGATGTGCCCGCCTATGCATCCCCGGCCCGTGCGAAGGACTATTCGGGTCTCCCTCCCTGCTATACCTTTGTGCTGGACGGGGAACCGTTCTATGAGGAGACACTCACCTATGTGAAGAATCTCCAGGCCGCCGGGGTGGAGGCCCGTGTCGATGTCTTCCCGGGCGATACGCACGCGTTCGACATCCTCTTTCCCTGGCAGGAACGCAGCAAGCGGGCGAAGCGCCGCCTCTATGAAGAATACGAACGCATCATCATGAACAAACATAAGTTGCCATGAGAACATACAACAACCTTCCGCGGCCGGAGTTCACGCCGGAGCGGATCACGGCGCTTCGGGCCGATGAGGTCTTCGTTTTCGGATCCAACCTGGCCGGGATGCACGGGGGAGGAGCGGCCCGGGCGGCCTATGAGCGGTTCGGGGCCGTCTGGGGCTGCGGAGTCGGTCTCCAGGGGCAGTCCTACGCCATCCCGACGATGCAGGGCGGGGTGGAGACCATCAAGCCCTATGTCGATGCGTTCATCGACTTTGCCCGTTCCCGTCCCGACCTGTTCTTCTATGTCACCCGCATCGGTTGCGGCATCGCCGGTTTTGCCGACGCCGAAATCGCCCCTTTGTTCGCGGCCGCACGGAACGTCGGCAACATCTGCCTTCCGGAGAGTTTCCAGTAGATACAATTCTGCGGAAAGATTGCTATCTTTGAGGTTGCAAACATTTGCAATGTCAAAGAGATGAAAACCGTGAACGCAATCTTCGCCATCGGGCTGGCCATCGTGGCGGCCGTGGCGTGCCGTCCTTCCGGCGGGAGGGACCTGAAAACCGAAACTTTGAACTATGAGGAGTCGGCGGCCCATGCGGACCTGTCGATCAAGGTGGAACTGCCTGTGTACGGGCAGAGTTCCGCGGCGGACCGCATCCGGGCGGCGCTCGTGGAGGTGATGGACGAGCAGTTGAGCCATATCGGCACGTACGAGGAGGACCGGCTGTTCCCCGACTACGAGGGCGATATGAGCAAGACGGAATCCCTGGTGACGTATTACCGGGACAAGGCGCTGGAGGCAATCGGCAGGCTGTCGAAGGAGGACTATGACGAACGCGTCGCGAGCATCGAGGAGAACGACGGCCTCACCGAGGGGCAACGGAAGGAGATTCTCGACGAGATGCCCGGCTGGGAGTACGATTTCGGCCTGCTGAAAAACCGTGAGACGGACAAGTATGTCGTCTTCCTTTCCGAAGATTATGTCTATCTGGGCGGCGCTCACGGCGGGATTACCGGCCGGGGCGGCCTGACCTTCGACAAGAAGGACGGAATCCTGGTGGCTAAAATGATCGATCCCGCCAGCCTGGACGCCATCCAGCCGCTGCTCCGCAAGGGACTTACCCAGTATTTTTCCGAAAATGACGTGGAGGTAACCCCGGAAGAACTGGACAACTATCTTTTCCTGGAAACCGGTGTCGTCCCCCTCCCTGCGTGGCCCCCGTATCCTTCCGAAGACGGGCTCGTATTTACCTACCAGCAGTATGAGATTGCCGCCTACGCGGCCGGCATGCCCAACTTCACCATCCCCTTCGCCGACCTCGTCCCGTATCTGACTCCGGAAGCGAAGGCGCTGCTGGGATTAGACTGATTCTTCGTATCTTTGTGCCCGGACATGACTTCAATCGATCCCGCATACCTGCGTCCCCGGCTGCTGCGGCGGCCGGAGGAGAGCCACAAGGGCGACTTTGGGCACCTGCTGATCGTGGCGGGGTGCCAGACGATGCCCGGCGCGGCGGTGCTGGCGACAGGGGCGGCGGTGCGGTCCGGATGCGGACTCGTCACGCTGCATTCCACGTCGCGGGCGTTGCAGGCCGTGGTGGGCCGATTCCCTTCGGCGATGCTGTCGGAGGATCCGGGCGGGGCGTTCAGCCACGTGCCCGTGCCGATGGACCGCTACACCGCGGTCGCGGTGGGGCCGGGCCTCGGGCGGCGGCCGGAGACCGTGGAACCGCTGCTGATGCTGTTGAAAGTGGCCCGGGAGCGGAATGTGCCGATGGCCCTCGACGCTGATGCGCTGAACATCCTTTCTGAAGTGCCGCACTGGCAGGAATGCCTGCCGCCGGGCGCAGTCCTCACGCCCCATCTGGGCGAACTGCGGCGTCTGCTTTCCTGGGAGAGCGACGGGGAGCGCGACTGCCTCGTACGGGCGCTTTGTACCGCCGCCGGGTGCACGCTCGTGATGAAAGGCTTCCATACGAAAGTCTTCACTCCCGACGGGGACTGCCTGGTCAATACGACCGGCAATCCCGGCCTGGCGAAAGGCGGGAGCGGAGACGTCCTGACGGGCCTCCTGGGCGGGCTACTAGCGCGCGGCTATGCCGCGCCCGATGCCGCCGCGCTTGCCGTGTGGCTCCACGGCCGTGCCGGCGACCTCCTCACGGAGGAGCGCACGGCGGAAGCCTATGCCAGCCTGGACCTGGTCGATTACCTGTATAGCGGTTTCAAGGAATTGTACGATGGGGGAGCGTAGGGTCCGGTATCATCTGCTTGCACTGGCCGTCGTGCTCGTGTGGGGGGTCACCTTCGTCTGCACGAAGGTGCTCATCGCCGCGGGCCTGCATCCGGTGGACATCTTCTGGATCCGTTTTGTCCTGGCCTATGCCGGCATCTGGCTCTATATCGTCCTGACCGGGCGTGACCGTAAACTGTGGTATGGCTGGAAAGAGGAACTCGTGTTCCTGTTCCTGGGCATTACCGGCGGGTCTTTCTACTTCCTCACGGAGAATACGGCCCTGGCCCATACCCAGGCCAGCAACGTGTCATTCCTTGTCTGTTCCGCCCCGCTGTTCACGGCCATCCTGACCCTGCTGTACCGGCGATTCGGCAGGGGCAGGTTCGTCGACTCGCTGGAGAAAGTCCGGCTGGGCTGGCCGCTCGTGGGCGGTACGATCCTCGCTCTTGCCGGCATGGCGCTCGTCGCCTTCGAGGGCTCCCGCCTCCGCGTGTCGCCCTTCGGCGACCTCCTAGCCATAGGCGCGGCCCTCTGCTGGGCCTTGTACAGCCTGTTCATGGGCGAGATGGCGCGCCGCTACGGAACCGTCACGGCCACCCGGAAAGTCTTCTTTTACGGACTCCTAACCATCATTCCGTTCCTCTTCGGCTCCGACCGCGGCTTCTCGCTGGAACTGCTGCGGCCGTTCCCCGTCTGGGGCAACCTCCTGTTCCTGGGTTTCGTCGCCTCCCTGGTCTGTTTCATCGCCTGGAACCTGGTCATTGACAAACTGGGGAACGTCACCTCCACCAATTACGTTTACCTGAATCCCGTTTTCACCCTGCTCACCGCGACTCTTTTCCTCGGCGAGCGGATGACGCCGCTCTCCGCCCTGGGCTGCGCCGCCATCCTCGCCGGCGTCATCTGGGCCGGAGCGGCCAAGACGGACTAATATCAATCATTATGCTCAAAATCGGAGACAAGATGCCCTCCTTCGAGGTCGTGGACCAGGACGGGAATCCCGTGAAGTCGGAAGATTTCATCGGCAAAGGACGCAAGACCATCATCTATTTCTATCCCAAGGACAATACCTCCGGCTGCACCGCAGAGGCGTGCTCCTTCCGCGACAATTATGCGGAACTGACGGCCGCCGGGTACAATGTCGTGGGCGTGAGCAAGGACAGCGCGAAGTCACATACCGGATTCCGGGCGAAATATGGACTTCCGTTCTGGCTGCTCGCGGACACGTCCCTGCAGATGCTCCAGGACTTCGGTGCCTGGGGCGAGAAGAAGATGTACGGGAAGTCCACGATGGGCACCCTCCGCCGCACCTTCATCTTCGATGAGAACGGCATCCTGGAACGCATCATCGAGAAGGTGGACACCAGGAACGCCGCCGCGCAGATTCTCGGTTAGGCCATGGTCAGACTCATCATCCTGGACTTCGACGGAACCCTCGGGGATACGAGGGCCAATATCGTGCTGACGATGCGGCAGACGCTCGCGAGACTGGGGTATCCCGAGCAGGACGAGGAGACCATCGCCGCCACCATCGGCGTGCCCCTGGAGAAGGGGTTCGAGCAGATGTTCCCGGGGATTTCCCCGGAGGACCTTTCCTTGTGCGCCCGGACCTATCGGGCTGTCTTCGAGGAGAATCGAAAGGTGCTGGTTCCCAATGTGTTCCCGCATGTCCTGGAGACACTGGCCGCCCTGAAAGAGGCCGGGTATGTCCTCACGATCGCCTCTTCCCGCAGTTATGGATCCCTGATCGAGTTCCTGCGGGAGATGGGCCTCGCCCCCTACATCACCTATGTCCTGGGCGCGAACAGCGTCACCCATGCCAAGCCCCATCCGGAGCCCGTCCTCAAGACGATGGCGGACCTGGGTTTCCAGGCCGATGAGACCCTCGTGGTGGGCGATATGCCGGTGGACATCCAGATGGGCAAGGGCGCGGGCGCCCGCACCTGCGCCGTCACCTACGGCAACGCCTCGCGCGCGGACCTCGCCGCCGCCGGCGCGGACTGCATCATCGACGATTTCTCCCAAATGCTCAGCATCGACCTCCTATGAACTCCATCGGCAACCTTCTCTGGCTCATCCTCGGTGGCATCCTCGTCGCCATCATCTATTTCATCGTGGGACTGCTGATGTGCATCACCATCATCGGCATTCCGTTCGGTATCCAACTGTTCAAGTTGGGCGGCTACGCGCTGTGGCCGTTCGGGCACGAACTGGTGGACAAGCCCGGCGAGCCCGGTTGCCTGTCCATCGTGATGAATCTGCTCTGGATCCTGCTGGGTTGGTGGGAGATCGCCATCATCCATCTGGTTTTCGGACTCATCTTCTGCATCACCATCGTGGGGATTCCCTTCGGCATCCTGCACTTCCGGATGGCGCTGAACTCCATCTTCCCGTTCGGGAAGGAGGTCCGCTAGCGGTCAGAACCACTCCACGTCCGTGAGGTCCAGCCTGTTCCCGGGCAGGCCGTGGATGGGCGTGTAGTAGAACGCGTATTCTTCCAGTTCCCGCGGAATGCGGTTCAGGAACAGCAGGCGGGGCTCGCCGTAGTCCCCGGAACTGCCGTACAGGGTGATGGTCTGCTTCGCGTCATCCTTCTCGTACCAGCCGCCGCCATGGACCTTCACGTACCCTTGTACGAGGTCCTTATGCTGGCCCACCATCCCATAGACAAACGTGCCTACGAGCGGCCTCTTCGGGTCTGAAACGAGGATGAACTTGGGGAACATGGGAAAGTTACGCCTCCTCGGCGATCCGGAAGATGGCGGGGGAGAGGTGGCAGTAGCCGGTGGGATTCTTCTCCAGGTAGTCCTGGTGGTATTCCTCGGCGCGGTAGAAGTTCTGCAGGGGGAGGAGTTCGACGGCGAGGGGCTGGCCGAGGGCGGCGGCGCAGCGGTCCAGGGCGGCGGAGATCCCGGGCACCTGTCCCTCGGTCACGAAATAGACACCGGTACGGTAGCGCGTTCCCTCGTCTTCGCCCTGCCTGTTGAGGCTGAGCGGGTCGATCGCCTTGAGGAACAGGTCCGTCAGGCGCTCTTCCGTGATGATGTCCGTATCATATTGCAGATGGACGGTTTCGGCGTAGCCGGTCCGGTCCGTATAGACTTCCTTGTAGGTGGGGTTCTCGGTGAAACCGTTGGCAAAGCCCACCTCGGTGAAGGTCACGCCCTTCACCCGGGAGAAAAACTTTTGGGCGCCCCAGAAGCATCCGGCGGCGAAATACAGGTCTTGTGTCATAAGCGTTCTCTTTCCGGCCTCAAAAATACGCAAAAAATCCGTAAATTTGCAGGCTAATCTTTTGGACATGCCGACAGAAGGGAACATCATCATACGCAGGGCGAAGGTCAACAACCTCAAGGACATAACGGTGGAGATTCCGCGGAACCGGCTCGTGGTGGTCACGGGCATCTCCGGGAGCGGGAAATCGTCCCTTGCCTTCGACACGCTGTTCGCCGAAGGGCAGCGCCGTTTCGCGGAGAGCCTGTCGTCCTACGCCCGTCAGTTCCTGGGCCGGATGTCCAAGCCCGATGTGGAGATGATCGAGGGCATTCCCCCGGCCATCGCCATCGAGCAGAAGGTGAACATCCGCAACCCGCGGTCGACCGTTGCCACCACCACGGAAATCTACGACTTCCTGCGGCTGCTGTTCGCCCGCATCGGCCGTACCTATTCGCCCGTCAGCGGACTGGAAGTCCGGGCCCATACCGTCCAGGACGTCCTCCGGCCCATCTTCGACGGTGAGGCCCATACCGTGTACATCCTTTCCGACATCCGCTGGAAGGACCGCAAGGACAAGGTGGAACTGATGCTCCAACTGAAGGAGGAAGGCTACGGCCGTTTCTTCGACACGGACACCCGGGAAGTCCTCCGCATCGAGGACGTGATGCAGATGGACGGGAACTATCCCGAGAACCTGCATCTGCTGGTGGACCGTGCGAAAACGAAGGGCGATGCGGATGAGGACCTGCGGACGCGGCTCCTCTCCTCCGTCCAGACCGCCTTCGACAAGGGCGAAGGAGACATGTCCATCGTGCTGGACGGGACGCGGAAGGCGTTCTGTTCGCGGTTTGAACTCGACGGCATGACCTTCCGTGAGCCGGATGAGTATCTGTTCAGTTTCAACAGTCCGCTGGGGGCCTGCCCCGAGTGCGGCGGCCTGGGAAAGATCATCGGCATCAGCGAGGATCTCGTGGTGCCGGACAAGACCAAGACCATCTACGACGGGGCCGTCGCCTGCTGGCGCGGCGACAAGATGGGTTGGTTCAAGGACCTGGTGGTCAAGAATGCGGAGAAGTATGACATCCCCGTCTTCGTCCCGTACTGCAAACTGACGGAAAAGCAGCGGAACACCCTCTGGACCGCTCGCAGCGGCGGCGTGACGGACGAAAGCACCATCGTGGGCATCGACGAGTTCTTCGAGTGGGTCAATCAGAACCGCTACAAGATCCAGTATAAGTACATGCTCAGCCGGTACTCCGGCCGCACCACCTGCCACGCCTGCGGCGGCAGCCGGCTCCGCAAGGAGGCCCTGTACGTCCGCGTGGGCGGGAAGAACATCCACGAACTCCTGTCGATGACCATCGACGAACTCCTCGCCTTCTTCGAGTGCGTGAAACTGACCGACTATGAACTCGGCATCGCAGGGAAGGCCATCGAGGAGATTGTCTATCGGCTCCGCTGCATCCAGGACGTGGGTCTCGGCTACCTTACCCTGAGCCGGGCGATGAACACCCTCTCCGGCGGTGAAAGCCAGCGCGTGAACCTCGTGACCGCCCTCGGCAGTTCGCTGGTCGGGTCCATGTATATCCTGGACGAACCTTCCATCGGTCTGCACCCGCGGGATACGGACCGGCTGATCGCGGTCCTCAAGCGCCTCCGCGACATCGGCAACACCGTCGTCGTGGTCGAGCACGACCCCGAGATCATCCGTGCGGCGGACCTGCTCATCGACATGGGCCCGAAAGCCGGCGTGCATGGCGGCGAGGTCGTGTTCCAGGGCATCGCGGAGCAATTCACCCCGGAGGAACTCAAGCGTTCCCTGACCCTCCAGTACCTGACGGGCGAGCGGAAGCCGTACGTGCGGGCCAAGCGCCCCTGGCAGTACTCCATCACGGTGAACGGGGCGATGCAGAACAACCTCAAGGACATCGATGTGCAGTTCCCGCTGGGGGTGATGACCGTCGTCACGGGTGTGTCCGGCAGCGGCAAGTCCTCCCTCGTCGGGGACATCCTGTATCCGGCCCTGCACCGCCGCATCAATGAGACCGGCGACCTGCCCGGCACCTTCAAGGGTCTCTCCGGCAACCTGGACCGCATCACCCGTGTGGAATATGTGGACCAGAATCCCATCGGCAAAAGTTCGCGCTCCAACGCCGTCACCTACCTGAAGGTCTATGACGACATCCGCAAACTGCTGAGCGAACAGCAGTTCGCCCGGATCAACGGCTTCACCCCGTCCTTCTTCTCCTTCAACCAGGAAGGCGGCCGCTGCCCCGAGTGCCAGGGCGACGGCTTCGTGAAGATCGGGATGCAGTTCATGGCCGACGTGACCATGATATGCGAGTCCTGCGGGGGCAAGCGCTTCAAGCCCGAGATCCTGGAAGTCCGGTACAGGGACAAGAACATCGACGATATCCTGAACATGAGCGTGGAGGAGGCCATCGCCTTCTTCTCCTCCCAGCCGGAGGACCTCGCGAAATCCATCGCCGAGCAACTCCAGCCCCTCGTGGACGTGGGCCTCGGCTATATCAAGTTGGGACAGCCTTCCAGCACCCTTTCCGGCGGTGAGAGCCAGCGTATCAAACTGGCGTACTTCCTAAGCCTGAGCAAGAACGACGACCGTCCGCGCAAGGACCGGATCCTGTTCATGTTCGACGAGCCCACGACCGGCCTCCACTTCTATGACGTGGAAAAACTCCTGAAGGCGTTCGACGCGCTGCTCTCCCGCGGCCATTCCGTCGTGGTGGTGGAGCACAACCTGGATGTCATCCGGAGTGCGGACTGGGTCATCGACCTGGGCCCTGACGCCGGTGACCGGGGCGGGGAAGTGGTCTTCGCGGGTACGCCGGAAGATCTGGTCCGGCAGGGAAAGACGTTTACGGGGATGTATCTGCGCCTAACGGGAACGCAGTTTCCGCAGGAACTCCCTCACTCTTAGCGCGACCGGGCGCATCCGGGCTTTGACGACCGGACGGGAGAAGGGCCCGTAACCATGTGAACGCAGGAACCCTACGATGATGCGGCTGTTGGCCCGGGAAGCCAGGAGGCGTTTGCGCGTCTGCTCCTTTCCCGGCTTCTGGGTGACGGATCCGGGATTGCGGCAGGCTTTGTAGAAGGGCTGTCTCACATAGGCGAGTTTCCCGGCGTAACAGGCCAGTTGGACGCTCATGACATTGTCTTCATCCAGGTCGCCGGCCGGAAAGAGGAAGTCCGGACGCTGATAGAGGTCCCTTCTGACCAGTTTGTTGCAGACGGAGTTCGAGATCCTCCCCGATACGATCAGTTTCCGCAGGGTATCAGAGTCAGGTTCGCCCGGAGGCGCCGTCAGGGTCCGTATCGTTTTATCCCCATCCCGGACTTCGATGTCGCACTGGACCAGGTCGGCCTGTTCCCGGGTAATGGTCCTGTACAGGGTTTCATACATGTGGACGTCCACGTAATCGTCACTGTCGCAGGTGATGACGTAATCGCCGGTAGCCAGTTTCAATCCTTTCTTGCGGACGGCGGCCAGTCCGCTGTTGACCGGCATCCTTTCGATGCGTGTCTGGAGGATCCGGGCCGGGAAACGGGACAGCACGCTTCGCAGGATGGGGATGGAATCGTCCGGAGAACAGTCATCGACGAAAATGTACTCGATGTCTTCCAGCGTCTGCGAGAACAGGCTGACCGCACACCGTTCCATGAACGGCTGCACCCGGAAAACGGGGATGATGACGCTGACCTGGGGCATGGGCATCTATGCGAAAATGGTGTCCATGATATTTTCCGTCGCACCCGTCGAGCGCTGGCAATAGTCCCGGGTGATGCGCGCGGCCTGTTCCACGAAGTCCTTGTCGGAGATGCACTTTTCGAAGAAGGCCTCCAGTTCCTGCGCATCGTTCACCGGGAAGGCGCCGCCTTGCGCATGGAGGTTCCGGCAGTGGGATTCCCGGCCGAAGACCGGGCCGAACGTGATGGGCATTCCGAACACGGCCGGCTCGACGACGCTGTGGGGCATGTTGTCCGTGAAGCCGCCGCCGATGAGGGCGGCATAGCCGTAGCGATACAGGCGGGCGAGCATGCCTACGGTGTTCACGACCAGGATCTGTGCGCCCAGGAGTGTCTCGTCAGGCTCCTTGCCGGCATAATCGGTATATTTGACGGCACCATGCCGGGCCTGGGCCAGGATGGCCTCCGCTTCCTTGGGATCCGGCTCATGGGGGATGAGCATGATTTTGCAGTCCGGGTGCCTGTTGGCGATGTCCGTCATCATCTTGTCTTCGGCGGGGAAGGTGCTGCCGGCGATGAACACTTTCTTACCCTGGCACCACGCATCCACGACGGGGTTGCTCCAGGGCTCCTTGAGGATGTCGGCGACGCGGTCGATGCGGGGGTCTCCGGTGATCTTCACCCGGGGGACGCCGAGTTTCGTGAGGACGTCGTAACTCATCTGGTCCCGGACCATGACGCAGGTGTAGCAGTTGCGCATGATCTGCCGGTAGTTGACATCCCACCAACTCAGGTGATAGGAGTCCGGCTCGACGTGGACGGACATGATGTACGTGTCTATCTTCCTGCGGCGCAGCATGTTCATCATCACCGGCCAGAAGTCCGTGATGGTGAAGATGGCCTTCGCCGGGCGGACGATGTCCAGGAAACGCTTCATGCCCCAGGGAGTGTCCAGGGGAAGATAGAACACCCAGTCCACCTTGTCGTAATGCTGCAGGGGGATGTATCCGGAGGGGGAGAAAAAGGTCAGGAGGATCTTCCTGTCCGGAAACCGTCTCCGGGTGGCTTCGATCACCGGCCGGGCCTCTTCGAATTCGCCATAGGAGGGGACGTGGAACCAGATGATGTCCTTTTGCCCCCGGACGGCGGCTTCAATCTTGGGAAGCAGGCCCTTACGCCCCTGGATGAACAGTTTCAACTTTTCCGTATTCATGCTTCGGCACTCTTTCTCCGCGCAAAGATACGCCATTTTATTGGTTTTCATGAGGAATTTCGTAATTTTGTAAACTCTATGGAAACAAGAATGAGTGTCATTGCAATCATCCAGGCACGTTGTGGTTCCACGCGTTTCCCTGACAAAGTCTTCGCCCCGATCGACGGCAAACCGCTGCTCTTCCATGTGGTCGACCGCCTTCGGTATGCCCGTACGATCGACGGCATCGTCGTGGCGACTACCGTAAGTCCCAAGGATGACCGGATCGAGGCCTGGTGCCGGGAAAACGGCGTGTCCTGTTTCCGTGGCAGCGAGGACGATGTGCTCAACCGCTATTATTGTGCGTCCGAGGCGTTCCCCTCCGACGTGGTTGTCCGCATCACCGCCGACGACCCTTTCAAGGAGCCGGCCGTGATCGACGCTGTCGTCGGAAAACTCCTGGAAGGGGGATACGACCATGTCACCAACAACCTTCCCCCGTCCTTCCCGGAAGGCCTGGATTGCGAGGCGTTCCGGAAAGAGGCGCTGGACCGGAGCGAAAGGGAAGCGGAGACCGCTTTCGAACGGGAGCATGTCACCCAGTACATCTACCACCATCCCGAACTGTTCCGGATCGGTAATGTCAGCAATGGGGAGGATCTCTCGTCCCTGCGCTGGACGATCGACAAGGAAGCGGACCTGGAAATGGTGAGAGCCGTGTATGCCCACCGGGACAAGGACCGCACCGGCCTCCTGCTGATGGATGAAATCCTGGACATCCTGAAGCGGTATCCCGGGATCGCCCGGATGAATGCGGCGGTGGAAAGAAGTGCCATGTACCAATAACCGATATGGAAAGGATCAGCCAACTTGAGAAACAATATGTGATGGATGCGCTGGACAACGCGTTCGCCACTTCCCTGAATTCCATCTACAACACCCGGCTCGAGCGGGAATTTGCGGAGTTCTTCCATGCGAAATACGCCATCGGCCATTGCAACGGCACGGCGACGCTCCATGTCGCGCTGCTGGCCGTGGGCGTGCAGCCCGGGGACGAGGTGATCGTCCCGGCGCTGACCATGTCCTCCACCTCGATCCCCGTGGTGCTCTGCGGGGCCATCCCCGTCTTCGCCGACAGCGATCCGGACACCTTCGAGATTTCGGCCGACAGCATCGAAAAGGTCATCACCCCGAAGACGAAGGCCATCATCACCGTCTCCCTCTATGGCCTGGCGCCGGATTATGACCGGATCCTCCCGCTGTGCCGGAAGCATGGCCTGGCGCTGATCGAAGACAACGCCGAGTGTTTCCTGGGCACTTACAAGGGCCGGCTCGTGGGGGAATTCGGAGATTTCGCCAGTTTCAGTTTCCAGGCCAGCAAGCACCTCACCTGCGGGGAGGGCGGTATGCTGGTCACGGACAATGAGGAACTTGCGGACAAGGCCCGCCGCCTGAACTGCCTGGGTTATGCCGGCGTCAGCGCCAAGAAGGGCAAGATCACGCGCAATGACATCCAGGATCCCAACTACAGCCGGCATGTCTCTTTCGGATACAACTACCGGATGTCCGAACTGCAGGCGGCCTGCGCCTGCGCCCAGTTGGAACGGGCCGGGGAACTGGTGGAGCAGCGGGTGAAGGCCGCCGCCCTCTTTGACGAGGCCCTTCAGGGCCAGACCCTGCTCCGGAGGCAGGCCGTACCCGCGGATTGCACGAACTCCTGGTGGACCTACTGCCTGGTCCTGGATACGGACAATCCCGACGTGGACTGGTACCGTTTCCGCGACCTGTTCCAGAAAAACGGCGGCGACGGCTATTATGCCGCCTGGAAACTCTCCTACAACGAACCCGCCTACCAGGATATCCTCCAGCATCAGCCGGGTGTCTGGCAACGGTTCGACAAGGACCTCTGCCCCAACGCCGAGTACCTGCAGAAGCGCCTGATCCAACTCAAGACCAACTACTGGGATCTGGACGAGGCCCGCAGGCAGGCGGAGATCCTTCGCAAGACCATCGAAGATTATCAGAAATAGCAAGCCCATCTATGTCAGGTTTCAATCAAAACATCAGAATCGGGGACCGCATGATCGGTCCGGATTATCCTACTTACATCATCGCCGAGATCGGAGGGAACTTCGACGGCAGCCTGGAGAAGGCCAAGCGGCTCATCGACGCCGCGAAGGAGGCCGGTGCGGATTGCGCCAAGTTCCAGACTTTCAAGGCGGAGAGCATCGTTTCCGAAGGAGGCTTCTCCAAGATGCAACTCCACGGGGTCCACGGCTCCTGGGGCCGCACGGTGAGCGAGGTGTTCAAGGATGTGGAACTTCCGCTGGAGTGGCACCGGGAACTGGCCGCGCATTGCCGGAAGGTGGGGATCGATTTCTCCACTTCCCCCTACAACAAGGAGGCGGTGGATCTCTGTGCCGACATGCAACTTCCCTTCATCAAGATCGGTTCCGGTGAGATAACCTGGCTGGAGATGCTGGACTATATCGCCCGCAAGGGGATGCCCGTCATGCTCGCTACGGGCGACGCCACGATGTCGGAGATCGACGAGGCGGTCCGCACCATCGAGAAGACCGGCAACAAGGATCTCGTGCTGATGCAGTGCATCACCAACTATCCCTCCAAGTTGGAGAGCGCCAACGTGAACGTGCTCAAGACCTATCAGAGCGCTTTCGGTTGCCTGACGGGGTACAGCGACCATGCGCCCGGTCCGGTCGTGGCCATCGCTTCCGTCGTGCTGGGCGGCCGGGTGATCGAGAAGCACTTCACGCTGGACAAGACGGACAAGGGCCCCGACCATCCGCATTCCATGGAACCTGCCGAGTTCAAGTTCATGGTGGACAGCATCCGGGAGGTGGAGAAGGCGATGGGCTCCACGCGGAAGGAAGTGCAGCAGGAGGAAGGCGAGACCGTTTTCGTCCAGCGCCGGTGCCTGTATGCGAAGCGCGACCTGAAGAAAGGCCAGGTGATCGCCGCAGAAGACTTGGATGTGCTGCGCCCCGCCCTGGGCATTCCTCCCAAGTTCAAGGAAGTGGTGATTGGCAAGGCCGTCAACAAGGACATCCCTGCGCGCGACCCCCTTTTCTGGGAAGACCTTCTGTAGCGGGATATGATTACGGACAGGGAAATCATCCTCGCCATCGTTGACAACGATTGCCTGACGCATTCCGACGCGGCCATCCTGTTGGAAGGTGACGGTTTCTTCCGGTTCCAGAAGGCCGTGGACCTTTACAAGAAAGGAACCGTGGACCGGATCGTTTTCAGCGGGAACATCATCGACAAGGATTACGGCAGTTTCCCCTATGAGGAAGTGGCGCCGTTCATCCTGGGGCAGGGTGTCCCGGAGAAGGACCTGATCCATGAGGACAAGTCCCGTCACACCCGGGAACAGGCGGTGGAGGTGGTCCGGATGGCGATGGAAAGGGGCTGGAAGCGTCTGGCCCTCGTCGCCTCGCATGAACACCAGTACCGGGCCTACCTCACGTTCCTTCGGGAAGTGCTGGATACGGACAGCGGCATCCTCCTGTACAATGCCCCGGTCCGCAACCTGAACTGGTTCGTGGACAGCGGCTGGGGGATCCGTTTCGACCGCCTGCAGGCTGAATTCGAACGGATTGAAAAATACGGAGCCTTGGGGCACCTCGCTACGGCCCGGGAAGTCATAGAATACCAACGATGGAAAGAATCGCTGCTCTGAATCTGTTCGGTGACCGTTTCCTGGGGAGATACGAACTGCGTCCGCTGCTGCAGGCGCTGGGATTCCCGTCCCTCTCCCTGGAAGAGACGCCGATTCCCTTTGATGCGGACACGTTGCAGAAAGCCGCGTCCGAGGGGTACATCCTGGTCTGGTGTCCGGCTTCCCTGGAGGGAACAGCCGTGACGCTCCGTTTCCTGCGGGACCGGTTCGGCATCGATCCGGCCGTTTCCGAACCTTGTTTCTACAACCAGGACTGGTATCTTGCCGAAACGTTCATGGACCGTCCGCTCGATGGCGCATGGCATCTTATCCGGAAGGATGTAATGGAGTCTTCCCGCGCCGTCCAGCCCGCCGACCTGTTGAAGACCGGGTGCTCTTTCCCGCCGGCGGTTCTCTGCGCCTGGGTGTTCTTCGCCTGGTATTTTGCCCGGAACCGGTTCCTCTGGTGGCACGACTTCGTCTGGTGTTCCGACACCGACCATAACGGCGACCGGGTGTATGTGGGGAAATACCACGACATCGACGGCGTCAACAAGAACGGATTCAGCGTCCACCGGCACCTCGCCCTGCGCAGTTGCTACGGGGCCGTCTGCTCCCTGTAGGCGGCAGTCGCTTACGGATCGATGACCAGGAGGGCCAGCGTATCCCGGTCCACGGGTGGTCCAGCCTTGAAATAAACCAGTACGGATCCACCCTTGTGCGTGTGGATGGTGAGTCCGTGGCCGTCCCGGTCGATGTCGAAAGTATAGAGGTCGTGGACCTGCTCGTCGTCGTCCCAGGCGACGGGTTCGATCTCGAAATGGGTGTCAGGCGGCGAGACGTCGCACCAGAGATGGAAATCGTCCCCGCTCCTGCATTCGTTGTAGGCGGCGGGGTGAAGGTCGAACCGGGTTTCCGGAATCAGGCGGCTCTTGTCCACGCGCCAGCCCTCCTCGCCCAATCCGTTTCCTTCCAGATGGACCGTCACCCGGCAGGCCGTGTTGCGGGATACGTCGAAGTTCCCCGGTCCGTCGCCCAGATAGAACCGGTAAACCAGCGGTTCGCCCGCCCGGGTGTGCCAGGTGTCGGAATGGTAGGAACCGCGGATTTCCAGGTAGGAACACACCTGCCCGTAGGGCCCTTCCGTGAAATACTTGTCGTTCTCGTTGTCCGTTGTCAAAAGGTCCCCCTGCAGGTTCTCCGGGAGGTAGAGGCAGACGGTTCCGCTCACGCCCGGAGACTGGTCCACGTTCAGCGCCTGCACCTGCTGTCCGTCCAGCGAAAAGCCGCTTGCAAAGACCTGGGTGGCCGATTCGGCCTTGCTGTCGCTGAACAGCATCACCGAAGACGGACCGTTGCCGATGACCACTGAAGTGACCTGGAAGGTGACGTCGCTGTCCAGCCGGGTCCGGTCCAGGTTCAGGTCGATCCGGGCCATGGTCCGCACCAGCGGGATGCGGACTTCGGCCGCCCCACCGCTCACGAAGCCGTCCAACCGTCCGCTCATGGGGAGGCCCCGGCGGTATTCGTCGGGGTACGCCAAGTAGTAGCGGTAGGCTTCGACGGCGTCGCGGGAGAGCGCAGGAAGGGCGTAGCCGACGTTGGCCGCGACGAAGATGTCATAGGGGGAACCGGTCAGGAGCGTTGCCCCGAGACCGATGGTCCCGTCCGTGACGGTGAACTGCCGCGAAGTATAGTACCGCCGGTCCTCCAGCAATCCTTCCGCGTTGAAGACCAACAGATTGATATCGGAGACAAGCCGGTCGTCCGGCAGGGCCGAACGGGTCGGGACCCCGCTCTCCGGATCCAGGACGAGCCAGGTTTCCGCATACCTGCCATCCTGTTCCCAACTAGTACATCCTATCACCAAGCTTAACAACAACGCTGGCGGGATTCCGGCCGTTCTCATCGCTTGTCTCCTCCATCAATCAACGGTAATGAATGTCTTCCCAGTCGCGTCCGTCCCAGTCCAGGACCTGGCTTTCCAGGCGGATGGATCCGGATCCGGCCGGTGTGTCAGGGTCGGTGGTGCCGGCCCGGGTGAGGGTTACGTCCATCAGGTACTGCACGTCGGCCTCCAGGCCGGGCAGGTCGATGGGATAATAGTAAACAGTACCCCGGAGTTTTCCCTCGATGACGAGGCGGGTGACGGGGTTCCCGAATGCAGTCCCGTCTGACGGGTTCGGGTAGGCATAGAAAGCGGCTTCCGGCCGGATGCGTCCTCCCAGGGATGCCGTCAGGTCCTGCAGGACGGTCTCGGGATGGGAGAGCGAGGCGGTCTGCGCTTCGTCCAGCCGGCCGGCGTTGAGCCAGTCGGCCGGACGGTCCTCTTCCGCGAACGGCCGGCATTCCTTCCGCGCATAGGTCAGATAGGCGCGGACGTCCTGCAGTCGCTCGCCGGCATAGGCACGCCCGCTGAAATCGCAGGCGATGGACCGGAGGGTGACCTTGGCCAATACCGGCCGCAGGACGACCCGGCCCATGGATCCGGCTTCCGAGATGCCGTATAGCATGGGTGCGGCCGGATCCTCGTCTTCCAGGCGGAAAGGAAGGTCCGCGAGAGACGCGAGGCTGCGGATGCCGCTCCATGTGTAAGCGTCTGAGGGATAGCCAGAAAGGATGACGACCTGCCGGGCGGCCGTCGAGGATGTCCCGGTGACGCGGTTCCCGGAGATGCCGTCCAGATGCTGGTACGCATCCAGCCGATACAGGGGAGCGTCCTGGAAAAAGAGCAGATCAAGCCCCTGTACGCTTGTTTTTCCGGCGGGATATATATAAATTTGTGCTTTCCGCAGTCCGGGAGTGGTGTCCTCCGGTGCCTTGAGCGGGGTGCAGGCGATGAGGAAAAAGGCCGGCAGGTGGCAGAGTGCCCCTCGTGATGCCGCAGACAGGCGGCGCCCGATGCGGGAAAAGAGAGTGTTAGGGTAGTGTTCTAGATTCCGGCCTTTCATGGTTTCGTGCGAGTGTTTTCTCGCTGCAAAACTACGGAAGGAAACCGGAAAAGATGTCCTCAGGGAAGCGGCTGTCCTGCAACTTTTTATGTTTTTTATCCACTTTAACTGTTTTTTATCCTCCTGGGATTGAAAACAGGTGGGAGTAAGAATTGTTTTTATGCACTTTTTACGAACTTTACGCCATCTTTTCGACGGAAAACTGGACCTGACGCCCTTCTTCACCCGGCAGGCGGATCTCCTGTGCCAGTCCTCCGACAACCTGGTCCGCATGCTCTCTTCCGTCGATCCGGAACAGTGGATGCGCCTCCAGCGGGAGGTCAAGGCTTGCGAGACGCAGGGAGATGCCCTCCTGCAGGATTACCGGGAGCAACTTTCCGAGCGCCTGCTCGGTTCCCTGAGCCGCTCGGACCTCACCACCATCGCCATGTCCATGGACGACTGCCTGGATGTCATCAAGGACGCCGCCAAGGCCGTCCAGATCTATCGCCCCAGGAAGATCGACCAGCAACTCCAGGACCTTGCGCAACTCATCAGCGGCGAAGCGCACGCGCTCCGCGAACTGCTTCCCATGCTCTGGCACATCAAGGAGAAGGCCACGGCCATCTCGCTCCAATGCGACCGCGTGACCGAGATGGAACATGCCGCCGACGATGCCTACGAAGAATACATCGGCTACATCTTCTCGGAAGAAGAGGACCTGCGGGAGATGACCAAGTACAAGAACCTCGCGGAAATCCTGGAAAAGGTGACCGACTCCGAAAAACACGTCGCCGACTGCGTCCGCATGATGGTCCTCCGCTTCCTGCACGAGTAATGAAAAACCCGACTCTTCCGAGCCGGGTTTTTTGATGTTAACCTCCGAAGTTGTCGAACAGGATGCTCTCCGGTGCGACACCGAGGGAGTCGAGGAGGTCGCAGACGCACTTGGTCATCATGGGCGGACCGCACATGAAGTACTTGATGTCCTCAGGAGCCTCGTGGTTCTTGAGGTAGGTTTCGTTCATCACGTTGTGGACGAAGCCCGCGGTGTACTTCACGCCGGCGGCATCGGCAGCCGGGTCCGGACGGTCGAGGGCCAGGTGGAAGTGGAAGTTCGGGAAGTCCTTCTCGATCTCGGCGAAGTCTTCCAGGTAGAAAGCCTCGACGAGGGCGCGCGCGCCGTAGAAGAAGTGGACCTGACGGTTCGTCTTG
>JAFXMA010000123.1 GCA_017530725.1 Bacteroidales bacterium | reverse complement strand
GGTGTAGAAGGTGTTGTCGGGGATGATTTTCACGATGGGACCCTTTTCGCAGAATCCGAAGCAGCCGGTGACGACCACTTTGGCGAAGTCGGTCAGGTCGTGAGCCACGATCTCCTTGTTGAGTTCGGCAACGATCTCATGGCTTTGGGATGCGGAGCAACCTGTTCCACCGCATACCAGGATATGCATTTTTACTGCCATAATCGCTCTTGTGGGAGGTTAAGGTTAGATGGATCTGTAATTGGCGGGCAGGATGCCCTCGATGAGTTCACCGCCGATGATGTACTTCTCGATGATCTCCTGGGCGCGCGGGATCTTCACGTCGCCGAAGACGACCGGATCCTTACCGGGGATGGTAACCTCGACCGTGGGCTCCGCATAACTGTAGCCCATGTCGCCCACCTGCATGACCAGCGCCTTGATCTGGCGCTTGTCCAGTTCGGTGATGAGATAACTCATGGTTTCCTTCGCGCCGGAGGCGATACCGCTGGTGGCCATTCCGACCTTGATTTGAATGATGGCATCGGAGGAGTCGCTGTTCTCGCGCATCGACATCCTCGACTGCATACCCTCTTTCATCTTGCGGAGATCCGCAAGATTCCTGATTTTCTCCATAGGGTTCCTACAATTTTAAAGTGTTAAATAATTATTGTTGTATTGAGTTCTTTCAATTCGCTAATGTACGAAATACTTTTCAATTATCAATTATTTTCGCATAAAATAAAAAAATGGGAGCCGGCTCGATGAGCCGGCTCCCCTGTCCGATCTGATCCGGGATCCTAGAACGGGAGGTCCTCCCCTTCCGGATCGGCGGGCATGTCCTCGATGGTCGGAGCCGGAGCCTGCGGGTAGGCCGGGGCCTGCGGAGCGGGCCGGACCGGCTGCGGGGCAGGGCCCTGGGCGGGCTGCGGCGCGCCGGCTGGAGCGATCTTCCAGATCTGGAGATCGTTGTACCAGCGGCCGTTGTACTCGCGGCTCTTGAGGTTGAAGGACACCTTTACCTTGTCACCGACCTGGTACTTTTCCAGATCCTGGACCTTATCCTGCCCCCAGGCCGTGAAACAGGCCTTGGCGGTGTAGTTTCCGTCGGGATACTCCAGGATGAACTCCTGCTTGGCCCAGGGGCCGCGGGCGGAGTTCCCGGACTGGACGGAAAGTTTCTGGGCGAGGGTTCCTTCGATTTCGAGTGCCATGGCGCTTACTTCCTGGTGGGTTTTTCTTCCTGGACGGGTTCCACGTAGGTACCGACCTTGTTCAGGGTCACGTCGAAGAGGAGCGTGGCGTTGGGCTCGATGTTGCGGTTGCCGTACTCACCGTAAGCGAGGTTGCCAGGGATGACGAGTTTGACTTTGCCGCCTTCGCCGATCAGTTTCATGCCCTCGGTCCAGCCGGGGATCACGCGGCCAAGCGGGAAACTGATGTTCTTATTCTCGTCGAACACGGTGCCGTCGAGGAGGGTACCCTTGTAGTCCACCCAGACGGTGTCCTGGTCGGAAACGGCCTTGCGGTCGCTGCCGGGTTCGATGATCCGGTAAGCGAGACCGCTCTCGGTCTGCATCGCACCTTCCTCCTTGAGGAAGTTCTCGATGTACTTCTCACCCTTTTCCACGTTGAGGGCGCCGGTGTAGGCGCGACGCTTCTGGATGTAACCGTCCAGCACTTCGTTCATCATGTTGGGATCGACCTTGAACTGCTTGAAGAAGGTGGAATCCTGGGGAGTGCCCTCGGCCTTCATCCAGTCCTTGATGCCCTTGATCATCTGGTCGTAGTTGATCTCACCGAAGTTGTTGCCCTTGATCCAGGAACCGAAATTGACACCGATCAGGTAACTGGCGGAGTCGGTCTGGGCCTTGTTCGGAAGGAGGGCCTTCGTCTCTTTGCTTCCTTCAGCGGCGGGGGTGCCGCAAGCCACCATCAGCACAGCGGCCGACGCGATGGCGAAAATCTTGGAAATCTTCATGGTTTTTGGTATTTTTCAGTTGTTTTTTCTCGTTTTCAGCAGTCAAATGCTGCCATCTTGCAAATATACGGCTTTTTATTCAAATAGCAGCAAAAATTTTTTTTTCGCCATCCCGTGTCCATTCGTTTGGATTTGTGGTGCTTTTTGGTTATATTTATTCCCGAAAACACGGAACTATGGCCATCGACTCCACCGTCCTCCAGTCCAAACTGAAGCAGTTCTTCGGCTTCGACGCGTTCAAGGGTGACCAGGAGCGCATCATCCGTCATCTGGTAGATGGCGGGAACGCTTTCGTGCTGATGCCCACGGGCGGCGGAAAATCCCTGTGCTACCAACTGCCCGCCCTGGTGATGGAAGGGACGGCCATCGTCATCTCGCCGCTCATCGCCCTGATGAAGAACCAGGTCGATGCCATCCGGGGGTTCGTGGAATCCGGCGACGGCATCGCCCATTTCCTCAACTCCTCCCTCAGCCGCACGCAGGTCGCCGAAGTCCGGGAGGACCTCCTGAGCGGGGTCACCAAACTCCTCTACGTCGCCCCCGAGTCCCTGACCAAGGAAGAGAACATCGCCCTGCTGAAAGAGATCCACATCTCCTTCTACGCCGTGGACGAGGCGCATTGCATCTCCGAGTGGGGCCACGACTTCCGGCCGGAGTACCGGAAGATCCGCTCCATCATCGAGGACATCCAGCCCGCCCCGGTCATCGCCCTCACCGCGACGGCCACGCCCAAGGTCCAGAGCGACATCCTCAAGAATCTCCGCATCACCGACGCCACCGTCTTCAAGTCCTCCTTCAACCGCCCGAACCTGTACTACGAGGTCCGCGACAAGGTCGATACCGAGAAGGACATCATCCGATTCATCCGCCAGAACCCCGGCAAGTCCGGCATCATCTACTGCCTCAGCCGCAAGAAAGTGGAGGAACTGGCCCAACTCCTCACCATCAACGGCATCCAGGCCCTCCCCTATCACGCCGGCCTGGACGCGAAGACGCGGGCGGAGAACCAGGACCGTTTCCTGATGGAGGACATCCGGGTGATCGTCGCTACCATCGCCTTCGGCATGGGCATCGACAAGCCCGACGTCCGGTTCGTGGTCCATGCGGACCTCC
>JAFXMA010000122.1 GCA_017530725.1 Bacteroidales bacterium | reverse complement strand
TCGGCAAGAACTACCTCGTGGACGGCCTGGCGCGCATCCTTCCCAAGTATCCGATGCATGACACGGAGGTCCATCCGGTGTCGGAGAAGATCACGCAGTACTTCGGCGAGAGCACCTTCGACGACCGCGGCCGCGGCGATTTCCTCGTGGCGAAGCCCATGTCCGTCGGCCATCAGATCGTGATGGCGCCGGAGGACGACGCGCTCCGCGTGAGCGTGAAGTCCGAGACGGAAATCGGCATCTATGACGGCCGTCACCTCGCGCAGAACGGCATGTTCGTGCTGCGCTCGTTCCTGCCCGGCGGCAAGACCGGCAAGGTCCTGGAGTGGTTCCTGGAGCCCAGCGTGTCCAAGGATTGGATCCGGCCGGCGAACATCGGCTTCTCCCAGGTGGGTTATTCGCCCGCCCAGAAGAAGGTGGCCGTGGCCGAGCTCGACCGCAATGATACGCTCGCGCCGGAGGCCCGTATCCTGAAGGTGAACCCGGACGGCACCAAGACTACCGCGAAGACGGTTCCCGCCAAGGTGTGGGGCGTCTACCGCCACCGCTACAACTACGTGCAGATCGACTTCTCCGACGTGCGGGAACCCGGCCTGTACTGCATCGAGTACCAGGGCGTGGTGACGAACGCCTTCCCGATTGACAAGGAGATCTACCGCGACAAGTGGCATCCGACGATGGACGTTTCCCTGGTCGTGAACATGGACCACATGGAGGTGAACGAGGCCTACCGGATCTGGCACGGCCGCGCGAACATGGACGACGCCCTGCAGGCCCCGGCGAATGTCCGCCTGCACGACGGTTATTTCCAGGGGGACGAGACGAACGACAAGTACCAGCCCCTGGAGCACATCCCGGGCCTCGCCGTGGGCGGCTGGTATGACGCCGGCGACTTCGACATCCAGGCGAATTCCGTGCTGAACACCACGCAGGACCTCGCCTACATCTGGCGCGAGTTCCAGCCGATGCGCGACCAGACCCTCATCGACCAGAAGACCCAGTATGCCGACATCCACGTCCCGGACGGCGTTCCGGACAATGTGGAACTGATTATGCACGGTACGCTGAACATCAACGCCCAGGTGGAGAACATCGGTTTCGTGGCGCAGGTCATCGGCCAGCCCGACATGCACCACTACCACCACCTCGGCGACGCGCTGACGCTCACCGACGGCAAGATCTACGACCCGACGCTGAAGCCGTATGAGGTGCGCGGCGACCGCTCCGGCACCCTGGACGACCGCTTCGTGTTCACGAGCCGCTTCAGCGCGGCGGGCGTGATGCAGGACATCGTCTCGCTGGCCGCCGCGTATCCGGCCCTGAAGGACTACTATCCGGAGGAGGCCGAGCGCTCCCTGAAGAATGCCAAGATGCTGTGGGAAAAGCACTTCGATGCGGCCGATCCGGCCAAGAATCCGGTCCAGGGCCGCTGGGGCGGCTTCGGCGGGGATCCGCGCCTGAACGCGGCCATCGAACTCTGGATCGCCACCGGCGACAAGAAGTACAAGGACTTCATCGTCCCGCTCGTGGAGAAGCAGTTGGATGCCAAGCCCACGGGTCCGCGCAACACCGGTGACGTGCAGAACGGCATGTTCGCCACCCAGTACACCGGCGGTCCGAACCTCACCGCGGCGCTCAAGATCTATCCGTACATGGACAAGAAGTTCCAGGCCAAGGTCCGGGCTCTCGTGCCCGCCTACGTGGAGGTCATCACCCGCGGCGGCCAGGACAACCCGTACGGGGTGTCCATCGGCGGTGCCAGTTGGGCCGGCAACGCCTCCATCATCACCGGCGCCTACAACTGCTACCGTATCTGGAAGTACTTCCCGGACCTGATCGACCCGGAATATGTCCTCGCGGGCCTGAACTTCATCTTCGGCTGCCATCCCTACAGCAACGTCTCCTTCGTGACCTCCGTGGGTGTGAACACGAAGAAGGTCGCCTACAGCAACAACCGTGCGGACTACTCCGTCATCCCCGGCGGTATCGTCCCGGGCCTGCTGGTGAAGGAAGACTTCTTCGAGAACAAGGACGACTACCCGTTCCACTGGGGTGAGAACGAGTGCTGCATCAATACTGCTCCGCAGTATATCCTGCTGTGCCTGGCCGCCGACGAGGTGGTGAAGGCGATGAACAAGTAGGACGCTTAATAGACGTGCACGGAAGTGGCTCTCGCGGCCTGGAGATAGTTGATGCCCCACCAGCACATCTGGAGGCAGACATAGGCGAAGATGAGGATCCACAGGGCCGGACGGATGTCCTTGGGCCGCGCGAGGCGGAAGTGGATGTACACCAGGTAGCAGAGCCAGGTGATGGCGGCCCAGGTTTCCTTCGGGTCCCAGCCCCAGTAGGTGCCCCAGACCTGCTTGGCCCAGAGGGCGCCGAAGAGCATGCCGAAGGTCAGGAATGCGATGCCCACATACACGAGGTTGTCGGCCATCAGCATCTCATCGGCCGTCACCTGGCCTTTCCGGAAAACGAGGAGGTAGATGGCCATGAGCGTGGCGGCGCCCAGCAGGGCGTAGGATAGCATGTACACGATTACGTGCGGGGCGAACCATGCGCTCTGGAGGGCCGGCATGAGGGTCTTGTTGTGGATTTCGGGCTTGAAGAGGTTGACGCAGATGAACACCAGCGCCAGCACCGTGGTGAAACTCAGGATCCACTTGTACCGCCAGCGGCTGTACACGATGATGCCGCAGAGGGGGAGGAAGAAGGAGTACCAGAGACGGGTTTCGCCCTGGGTGCGCAGGGGCGGGCGCTCCAGCGAGATCCACATCCCCAGGATAAAGGCGAAGAAGACGAGCAGGCCCACCGAGGTGAGGGCCAAGGTCAGAGCCCGGCGGTCTTTCCACGCCAGGACGGCGCCCGCGGCCCAGAACAGCACCGCCACGGCGGCGAACCAGATGAACAGATCCCAAGTCATGGCTTATTCCTCCTTTCTTTTGGGGCGGGGCGCCATGAAGAAAATGAGGGTCACGGCACCCGCCAGCATCATGTAGATTCCGGCATACACGAAGGGCAGCCAGGGGTCTTTCACCATCTGCAGGACGCTGACCTTGCTTTCCGTCCCGGCCTCCGAATCATAGTCGTACTGGTAGAACACCCATCCGTTCAGTTTCAGGGGCTTGTTCACGTCGATGGTCGCATCGACGGACTTGCCCTGTTTCGTATGGACGGTCACTTCGGAAGCGAAGCGCTTGGGCATGCGCATCCGCATGCCGGGCTGCAGGGGGTATTCTTCCATGATGAAGTCGTGCAGTTCCACGGAAAGGTCCAGGTCATAGACCTTTCCGGACTCGTCCTCGGCCTTCGACTGGGTCTGTCCCTCCTCGAGGGTCATGAGCAGTTCGCGCTTGTCGGGAGAGCCCAGGGCGCCGCACACCAGGGCCAGGAAAACGCCCAGGTGGTTCAGCAGGAAGGGGATTTCCTTCAGGTTGAAGTGGAGCAGATGGTTCAGGCATACGAGGCCCACGATGACCATCATCCACGCATAGGCCAGCACGAAGGGCCAGAAGGTGAGCATGTGCGACAGCCAGGGGATGCCGCCCTCATCGACCTGGGCCACCAGGCCCATCACGATGGTCAGGCCCAGGGCGTAGCAGATCGCGGGCACGGATGCTCCAGTGTGCATCATCCATTCAAACAGATAAACTTTTTTCCGGAGGGCGTACATCACGGCAATCGCCGCAAGGCCGATGCCCAGCAGGATTACGTTGGCCGGAAAGGCCAGCCGTTCCCAGTGTACCGGTCCCACCGCTATCTGCAGCAGCAGGCCCACCACCAGAAGTCCTCCTCCGATGAGGAAGCCTTCCTTCAATTTCCAAGGTTTGTTCCACATAGCGGGATAAAGATACGAAATTTTTTTAATTTGTTACAAATGAACGGGTTTCCCGGGGAGACCGGTGGGGGCTGGCTTCCATTTCATTTGCAAGGTTTTCCGGCAGAATGCTTATATTTGCAAAAACCCAATGCGATGAGACACCTGCTTTCCCTGATCACGATCGTGCTGCTCTGCGCCTCCTGCTGCCTGTTGCGCTCCCGGAAATCCGATTTCTCCAATACCCGCTGGACTTCCTCCTACGAGATGTTCCTGACCGACGTGGGCACGGAGAAGACCACCGTCACCCTGACATTCGGCCCCTCGAACACATTCGTCCTGGAACAGCAGACCGTCATGCCGCCCTATCCTTCCACGTACGCGAATGCCGACGGTACCGTTGACAGGAACCCCGGTTACACCCGCACCTCCACCCGGAACGGCACCTATCAGGTGAAAGACAAGACCATCATCCTGACCGAAACCTCCGGCTCCGTCCACAACCTCCTCATCTCCCCCGACCACCTCACCGCCCCTGACCTGACCTTCCAGGAACTGGTGTTCACGCGGGCGGAGAAGCAGTAGGGGAGGGCGGAAGAGCCGGCCTCGTGTTTATTTCATATCGACAGTGAAACTGAAGTTCGTCGTGCTGTCGTTGCCGGGGCCGTAGATGAAGGCATAGGAGAATACCTGATGTCCGCAGATGGTGTAGGTGTTCAGGAAATCCTTTTCAAACAGGTCAAGCCACCGCGTCCGGCAATACTTTCCTTTGTGGATATGATAGTGTGAGGGAATCAGCAGATTCTCGGTGTTGAACAGCCCTCCGATGGTCTGGATGTAGTTGACGATGTTGGAAAGGATATTCCCGTCGATATCGACGATATCCTTGAAACCGCCGTCTCCGGTCCTGCAGGAGAAATTCTCGGCGAGTATTTCTTCGTCGCACCCTTGATACCTTCGACGGTTTTCTCCAGTTTCTCCCGGTATTCCTTGGTCGTCCTGTTGTTCCGGTCAGGTTCGACTCTTTCCCGGATACTGTCCAGATAGCCGACCAGGTCGACGATCGATTGTGCGTGCCCCGATCGTTCAAGGAGCCAGTTCCACCATTTGCGGGCATTCTCCTCATAGGCGTACAAAGAGGATTTCATGGCATCATCGACCCGGTGGATCAAATCGCCGATGGTGATGTCGGAATTGGGTACCGGCGTGTCCAGCGGAGGAAGGCTGATGGAAATACCTTCCGATTCCAGGGTGGCAATGATGTATTGGACCGTGCCGAAGGGATACTTGTACTTGAACCCCCAGTCCGTGAAGATCCGGTTTCCGTCAATCTGGGGACTGAACTTGGTGCCGGATTGGATGATGTCCTGCTGATGGCTGTCATTGACGGCGACGATATGCTGGTCAACGCAATGAGCGTGATTGTCCGTGACAAACATATCGATATAGACATGCTTGTACAGGTCGTCATACCCATCAGCCAGCCAGACCGTATCCTTGCTGTTCGTAAAACCGACGATCCGGCATCCCAGATAATTCACCAGAAGGATGCCGCTGATGATTCCGTCAATGTCGGTATTGATGATGATGTTGGGGTTCTTCTGAAAGAGTTCTCGGAGTGTCATGATAATCCAATCTATTGATTCTTGATGGTATGCTAGGGCATGTCGGGGAACAAGGTCGGTTCACTGGCTTTCCCGAACTGGGCTTTGAAGGAATACTTTTCCTGCACATCCCTGTCGCCGAACATATATTGGGCGAAGAGTTTCACCAAGGCGACATTGATGCTGTTCCCGAACTGTTTGTAGGCCTGCGAATTCTTGTCGTCATACATGAAGGAATCGGGGAAACTCTGGAGACGTGCACATTCGCGGGGGGTCAGGAAACGTTTCCGTTTTCCGACGATGGATGTCTGGGTGATGGCGACCAGGGCGGGGAAATAGGTTCCGGGTTTGACCCGAAGTCCGGAAGGCCGGATCTGCATGATGTGTTGCCAGACATCAGGATGCTTCGTCTCGCCAGCCTGCCATTCCAGTTTCGCTTTGGCCCCGAAGAACAGAGGATTCTTCTTTGCTTTTTCCAACCAGGCATCGATGAACTCCTTGTTGTTCTCCCAGAGTTCGCTGTTCTTCTTGATGAAGGTCTTCATCCATCCCGGCAACTGATTCCATTGACCGGCCATCGGATTGTCCTCAACCGCGCACAGGGAATCCGCCCAGACCGGGAATCCGGGAAGCTTATCGCACCTGATCCCTTGCAGGAATTCATTCCAATTGTCGATCCACTCGATTTGCTGCGGCTTCAGCCGATATCGGTCGAGGTCGGGAATCTCGCTGTCTGAGAGCAGGATATCCTCGATCCGGCAGGGAGGGATACGTTCCTGGTTGAAATAAAAAGGAGGCAGGTCCCCGATGTCTTTCCTGACGCACATGATGAAAACGCGCTCCCGATGCTGGGGAATGCCGATATAGTGCGGGCTGAAAATAACGGGTTCGTCCAGGACATTATAACCTGCATTGACAAGGCTGTCGTGGATGACCTTCCAGGTATTGCCATGGTCATGGGAGGCAAGGTTGCGGACGTTCTCAAGCAGGGCATACTCCGGCTTATGATAATTCATGATCCTGAGTATGTCGAAAAACAGGGTGCCTTTCGTCTCGTCGGCAAACCCCAGCCTTTTCCCGGCCTTGGAGAACGCCTGACAGGGAAAACCGCCGCACAGGACATTATGATGAGGGATATCCTCCTCTTTGACGACCGTGATGTCACCGTCGGGTCTTATTCCATAATTACGTTCATAAGTCTTACGGCAATCGGCATCGATATCACAGGCATAGACACATTTCCCTCCCAATTCTTTCATCGCTTGGTGGAAACCACCAATCCCACAGAAGAGGTCGATGTATGTAAATTCTTTCATGAAAGCAGTCTGACTTTTTCTGGTAGATTCTTATCGCAAATATACAAATAAACCCGCGAAAAGTCTCGGCTTCCCCAGCCGAAAAACCCGTTACTTCCAGTGCTTCAAAGTCGAAAGATACGCGTCGAAGAAGAGTTTGCGGTCGGCGTCGGACTGCTTGTTGGGGTTGGGCATGTGGCGGACGAGGAAGTCGAGGAGGGCGTCCTTGGAGGTGTAGGCGAACCGGCCGTCGATGTAGCACCATTTGCAGTAGTCCCGGTTGAGGGTGCCGTCGGCTTCATGGCCGAGGAGGGTGCTGTCGGCGAGGGGCATGCCGCAGCATTGGCAGTAGCGCGGCGCAGTAAGCGTCGCCAGCAGTTCCTCCGGGGTGTCCACGGTGGTCAGGCCGGGGGTCCCTTTCATTTGCCGATAGCCCCAGGTGATGGCGATGGCGTCGATGCCTCCGTTCGCCGCGGTTTTCATGTCGGTGGGGGAGTCGCCCACCAGGACGGCGTCCTCCGGGCGCGCGCCGGTACAGCGGAGCACTTCGCCTACGATCTCTGGATCGGGCTTCAGCGGGAATCCGGGGCGGTTGCCCAGCACGGCGGCGAATGGTATGCCCGGGAAGAACTTCCGCACCAGGTACTCCGTCCCTTCCTGGAACTTGTTGGAGGCGACGGCCAGCCGGACCCCCATTCCATGGAGCTGGTCCACGAGTTCCTGCATCCCCGGATACGGGTGCGTGTGGACGTCGATATGGGCGGTATAATAGGCCTTGAAATCGGCCAGGGCACTGTCGATGAGGACCTCGTCCCCCTGCATCCCGTCGGGGAGGGCCTTCTTAACGAGGTTCCGCACCCCGTGCCCGACCATCGTCCTATATTCATCCCGCGAATGCTCCGGGAGCCCCCGCAGCCGCAGCGCATGGTTGACGGCCTCGCTCAGATCCTCCAGCGTATCCAGCAGCGTCCCGTCCAGGTCGAAGAGTACAACTTTGTAGGTCATGGGGCAAAGATACGGAATTTTGGGGAACGGGCTTTTGTCCCGGGCGGGATTTATCGGGCAGGAGCCCGGGTTGAGAGAATGAAAGTTGCAGATTTATGAAACATTTCTTACCTTTGCCAAAAAGGAAACATGTACCAGATTGCAGACATAGAAAGCATGCGGAAGACCCGGGGGATGACCCAGGAGCAAGTGGGAATCCTGGCCGGAATGAGTAAGTCGCAGATATCCAGGATGGAGAATGGAAAACTCGGGAGTCCAGCCACCTACGAGAGGGTTCTTCGCGCTTTGGGCTATAAGGCGGTGATTCTGTTCGAAGACACCCGGGGGGATAGCGCCTTGGGAAAAGAGTCCATTCTTTCCATGTTGAAAGTTTACTATTCCAACAACAAAGCCGCATTGGGTATCGAGAAAATCGGATTATTCGGCAGTTTTGCCCGGGGCGAGGCCGGTCCCGACAGTGATATCGACATCCTCATCACGCTTGCGAAACCGGATTTGTTGTTGTATTCCACGATCTCCCGCCAACTGGAGACCGTTTTCGGGAGGCACATCGACCTGATTTCTTCGAAATCGCACCTGCCGGAGTCCTTCAAAAACCATATCGAGAAAGAGGTCATCTATGTTGAGTAAAAAGGAGCGTGTGCTGGCCTTGTTAAAAGCCGGCATGGACGAGATGCATCTCCTGCTGGAGATGACCCGGGATATCCGGAACCCCGATGATTTCATCTCCGACCTGTCCGGAATGGTGATTTTCCGTGCTTGTGGCATGAGTTTGCAGTATATTACCGAAAGTTTCGTGAAGATCAGGAATCTATGCGGAAGATCGTTTTTCAATCCCTATAAGACAATTCCCTGGGATTCCGTTTTCGGAATGCGCAACTTCCTTTCCCATGAATATGGCGATGTGGATACCGAGGGAATCTTCAATACCGTTAAGACAAGCATCCCGGAGTTGCTGGAAGTCTCGGGAATGATTTATCAAGATGTCGCCAACGGGGCGATTTAGTGGTTCCTCCACTTTTGCAAGGGTGTAGTTGGTCCTGCCGTGCCGGAGGCATGCTTCTTGCTGAGCAGAAGGCGCTTATGAAAAAGAAACTGATTATTGCGTGTGTGCTGACGGCCCTGTGCGGGAATGCATGGGCCCAGACGAGAGATATCGGCCTGCAGGTCGGAGTCAATGCTCCGGTGTCCCAGACGGTGCGGATCGGGAGTGACATGATGCTTGGCCTCAGTTACGGACAGTTCCATTACAATGGCCTCGGCTTCCGGACGGGTTTCCAGTATGCCGCCAGCACGGCCAGCATCAATGACGTCATCGGCGTACCCCTCGCTTTCGCGTACAGGACCCGTTCCCGGTCGGCCGATGAGCGGTTCCAGGCCGGTGCCACCGGTGCAAGAGACGCCATGGTTTACCGCCACCCCTACGGCAACAGCCAAAAGGCGGCGAGTTTCCTCGGGGGATTCCTGCTGAATCTGTTCAGCGAAGCGGAGTTCTTTGCCGGCGTGACGCCCGGATATATCATCGGCCCTTCTGAAACGCCTTCAAAGGAGGTGGTACCTTCACGTCCGACCTGGAGCGATACCTGGGTGGAGAAAAAGAATGCTTTCTCGCTGTCGCTCGACGCCGGAGCGACGCTCAATTACAGCATCTGGCGCTTCGACCTCAAATTGACACCGGCCATCCACTACAACCTCACAAACAACTACATCTACCACCTGACTTCCGGCGAAAAAGGAGTCGATGCGATCCATGACAAGACGACACCGCTGCGCTGGTTCTTCACGCTCAACGGGGGGATCGCTTTCCGGTTCTGACCCTAGCGGGTTTCTTCTGCCACCTTCGCTTCGCAGTCCTTCATGGCATCGAGCCCGGAAAGCCCCCACTGTGTGCTCCGGCGAGGTGCGGGTAACGTCCCTCAAGTCGGGACGTCACCTGCATTTTGCCTCGATTTTGCGGGTGTCGTCCCTGTTTCCGGGACGTTACCCGCGCTCACATAGCCGCCAAACAGCCGCACAAGGAGCGGCCGTGTATGCGTTATGTCGATGGTTGCAGTGAGCCATAGCCCGATATCGGCACTTGGCGCACAGGTAGGGGCGTTCTGTATGCCCATGGTGGATGCCGATGTGCGCCAATTTGGTGAAAAGTAGATGTTGGGGCGGACGGGCCACGGACAGGACCGGGGGATGGCTCCAATGCTGTGCCGGAACACACCTCCATTTTCTCGTGGATGATAAAAGAAGAGCCAAACTGTTGTTAGCGGGCAATCGTCTTTTACGGGCCGATTTATGATGCGTCTTCAAAAAACTAACCGTATCTTTGCGCCCCGAATCTGACTGTTAGTATGAGAACGAACATCCATGTCCAGAAAAGGCGCTTGATCGGCTACATCGCGGGCATCGTGGCAGGCGCGTCGTACGGGGCGAATCCGCTTTTCGGGAAGGCGTTGATCGAGAGCGGGGTGCCGATCATGGTCATGCTCTTTTTCCGTTATGGGATGGCGGCCGCCATCCTGGCTCTGTGGATGCTGGCCAGGAAGGAGTCCTTTCGGGCGGGCCGGCGCGGGATCGGCCTTCTCGTCCTGCTGGGCCTCCTGTTCGCGGGCAGCAGCATTACGCTTTTCTGCTCGTACAATTATATCCCTTCCGGATTGGCAACGACACTGGTTTACCTGTATCCGGTGTTTGTGGCCCTCATCATGGTTTTCCTCCGGTTCTATCCCAGTTGGCAGACTTGGCTTTCAATCCTGGCGACCTTCGGCGGAATCCTCCTGCTTTCCGCCCCCTCCGACGGGGTTCAGATACGGGTTCCAGGCGTAATGCTGGCCATCGGGGCGGCGCTTTGCTATTCTTTCTATCTGGTGATCGTGAACCGGAGCAAACGCATCCGGAACATCTCGGAGCATACGCTTACGCTTTATTCGCTGGCCACCGGAACCGTCCTGTTCGCGGTCATCCGGGCTTTTCAGGGCGGGTCGATGCTGGAAGGCGTTGACACGGCTGCCGATTGGGGAAATCTCATCGGCCTGGCGATCGTTCCCACGATGATTTCCATGCTCACGCTGGCCATGTCCACGCGTTATATCGGCCCGACCAAGACGGCGGTCCTGGGCGTGTTTGAACCGCTCACGGCCATCCTGATCGGCACGCTCCTGTTCGGTGAGCCAATGACGGCCCGAATGGCCGTCGGAATCGCCATTTGCGTTGCGGCCGTTGTATTCATGATCCTGAAACCGGGGAAACGGACCCGGTGAGGGGGCGAAGTTTATCGCCCCTGTGCCGTAACGGTCGATGGATAGAGCACGACCCTGACCGCACCTACGCCGTTGATACCGACCCGGTTCTCATCGCCGTTGAGTCTCCGTCCCGGAACCCATTGACCATCCACAAAGGTTCCTTCCTCGATCGCGTCGGTAAGAATCCTTCCCTGGAAGCCGGCGTCCTTCGAAGCGAATGAGAACGATACGTTGATTCCGACGATATAGAACTCGTCCGGTGAAGTCTGGAGGATGAGGGCTCCGGACTGGGCCTGCTGCTGGGCGGCAGCCGCCAGTTGCGCGTTCTCCCGGGCCATCTGGGCGGCACCCTGACCATAGTTGAAGGCGCGTCGGTTCCTGACGGAAGAGCGTGCGGTGAGGATGTAGTCTCCCATCTCGACGGAAGGGCTTGCATTCTCCTCCGTCACTCTCAGGCCGCGGAGCCGGTCGGAGCCATAGTTATTGATGATTAACTGGTCCATTCCGGACAGGATTGCATAGCATTTGCCTAGGTTTTCAAAGTCGGCAGAATACTCTCCGGTTGCATTCTGGGGGCCGTCGAAGCCAAAGGGAGCAAATCCGAGGGCGTCATATTCACCATAGGCATAGAGGGCCTTGGACGCATCCAGCCTGCATTCCGGGATGAAAATCGGGTTATCACTTAGGGCGAATTGGCTCAGCACCCATTCATATTCGCTGATGTAGATGTCCGGCGCCGTGAAATCCAACGCCGGTGCAGCAGCCCTCCAAATGTCGATGACTTCCGGAAGCGGACTCCCGGAAGGGAACTGTCCGGGGTTGATCATTCCCGGCTGGCGGAGCCAGTTGTTGACATACATCGGGATATCGTGGACTGATTTGCCGGCTGCGGTGATTTCGTTCACATACTTGGCATAGTGATAGGCCTGGAAGATTTCCTCCGTATAGTAGGGATAGTCGGTCAGCAGGTCCTCGGCCTTGGCGTGGCTCTTGCCGAATACCTCTTCCCAGGTCCCGGACATCTTGTGTCCATTTTCGCTCCAGACCTTTTCAAGTTCCGGGAAGAGCCGCCCTTTATGGCTGGAGAGATACTGCATGAGGTCATCAGGGACCTGTCCCTCCCATGCCTTCTGGGCCGCTGGAGAAAAGTCCCTCACGGAACCGAGTATCCCCATCTCGTTCTCCACCTGCATCATGATCACGGTGTAGTCCTTGTCAACCTCCTTGATATGCTGCATCAGCGCCGTATAGGCGTCCCTGTCCGCCTGGAGGGACGCCTGGCCGAAGGTGGACAGAACGTCGAGGAACCCGCCGTCCTGTGTCTGCACCAGGGGATAATTGACCGGATCGCGCTTGATATAACTGGGGGCATAGGTGGAGTTTCCGTTCTTCCAACTGGCGAACCAGATCATCACCACCTTGAGTCCGTTTTTGCGTGCGTTCCGGATTACATGATCGACGGAGGTGAAATCGTAGTGCCCCTGCCTGTCCTCAATCACATCCCAGGAGCAGGAAGCGATCACCGTGTTGAAATGACCATGTTTCATCTGCTCCCACACCCCGATGCTTTCCATGTAACTCTCCGAGGTACTCGTGGAGTTGTGGAGTTCTCCTGTCAACATCAGGAAAGGCTTTCCGTCCACCTCAAAATGCGTAGTCCCGTCTTTCTGGACAAGGGCCGGCTTGACAGACGTGTTTTCAACCACC
>JAFXMA010000121.1 GCA_017530725.1 Bacteroidales bacterium | reverse complement strand
TGGACGGTGTTGTAGGCGCGGGCGAGGCGGGTGATGGAGTCCAGGAGGATCACGACGTCGTGGCCGCATTCGACCAGGCGGCGGGCCTTGTCCAGGACCATGTTCGCGACCTTGACGTGGCGCTCCGCGGGCTCGTCGAAGGTGGAGGCGACGACCTCGGCCTTGACGCTGCGCTGCATGTCGGTGACTTCTTCCGGACGCTCGTCGATCAGGAGGACGATCTCGTACACCTCGGGATGGTTCTCGGCGATGGCGTTGGCGATGGACTTGAGGAGCATCGTCTTACCGGTCTTCGGCTGGGCGACGATCAGGCCGCGCTGGCCCTTGCCGATGGGGGTGAACATGTCCACGATGCGGCAGGAAGGATCCTTCTCGAACCCGTGGCCGAGGAGATTGAATTTCTCGGTCGGGAAGAGGGGAGTGAGGAAGTCGAAGGGGACACGGTCGCGGACGTATTCCGGAGAACGGCCGTTGATGTACTTGATCTTCACCAGCGGGAAGTACTTGTCGCCTTCGCGCGGAGGACGGATCTCGCCGGTCACGGTGTCGCCGTTCTTGAGGGCGTTCTGCTTGATCTGTTGCTGGGAGACGTAGATGTCGTCCGGGGAATTCAGATAATTATAATCCGAAGAGCGGAGGAAACCGTAGCCGTCCGGCATGATCTCCAGTACGCCCGTGGCCTCCACGGAGCCCTCGAACTCGATGCGCTGGGGCTTCTGGGCCTGCTGCTGTTGCTGTTGCTGCTGGCGCTGCTGCTCTTTCCGGGCCTTATGCTGCTGGCGTTCCTGGGCCTTTTCCTCCTGCTGTGCGGTATCTTCGCTGAGTTCGTTGAACAGGTTGTGGATGAACTGCTTTCCGTCCACGGAAGGGGCCTCCTCGGGCGCGGGAGCCTCGGCGGGGGATTCCTCCACTTTCACGGGCTCGGCCTGTTTCTTGACGCGGGCGCGCTTCTGCTTGGCGGGCTTCGCTTCGGCTGCGGCAGGAGCCTCCACGGCCGGTTTTTCCTCGGCCTTCGGCTTATCCTGCTTCTCTTGCTTCTCCTGCTTGGGAGCGGCTTCCTCCGCCGGCTTTGCAGCCTCGGTCGGGGCGGCCTTCGGCTTGCGGGTGCGAGTCGCCTTCTTGGGCGCGGGTGCCTCGGCAGCGGCCGTAGGGGCGGCGGGGGCATCCTTCGGCGCTTCGGCCGGAACATCCTGCTTGGGCTTCTCTTCCTTCTTCTTGGCCGGGCGACCGCGCTTGCGGGACTTCTCCTCGACCGGTTTCTGGGACTCGATCCGGGCTTCCTCATCCAGGATGGCGAAGCCGAGTGCCTCCATGTCCAGTTTCTTCGCGTTCTTGATGTTCAAATTCTCTCCGAGTGCTCTGAGTTCCTGTTCACTCATCGCGTTCAATTCCAATAAACTATGGGGCATAGAAATAAAAATGTAGATTCACATGCAAGCCTCTCCGACCGGAAAGGCAGTGCAAAGGTACGAAAAAAAAACGACAATGCAAATACAGCCCCTAGCGGAGCAGATTGTCCATGTAACTGGAACTTTTCTTGAACCGGAGGAGGTCCGCCAGGGCGGAAGCGTTCGCCGCGATCCGGAAACTGTAGGACTTCCACTGGCCGGTCGGGACCCAGGAGACGGCGATGTTGAAGCAGTGCAGGTCGTACTGCGCGCTGATCTGCGTGGTGGTGATCCGCATCGCCATGAGGTCGAAACCGCTCTGGGCGGTGATGCTCATCCGGGGAGTCAGTTTGAGGTTGCCGTTGGCATTGACAGTCTGGGTGAATCGCTTGTTCTCCAGGAGTTGGTTGTTCGTGTACTGGTAGGTCTTGGCGTAACTGAAACTGTAACTGAAACTCAGGGACCAGGGCGAATTCGGATTCATGTAATACACGAATCCGCCGGGGATGTACTCGCCCGTAATCGGGTGATAATAGATCCGCTGGTAGGAATTCGCATCGCCGCTGCCCGAGGAACCGGACCCGGAAGAGGATTTCCGGCCGTCGTTTCCGTTGATGGTGCCTTTCCCGTTGAAGGAGATGGACATGGACAGGTTCGCGTTCGTCAGGCGGAGGGGAACGCCGGTGGCGACGACGTTGAACTTGTTGATCTTCTGTCCGCGCTCGTTCACGGCATACGGGTCGAAATTGAGGTTTCCGCTGATGTTCACCTTGTTGAACAGGTTGGTCGATGCGCTCACGCCGATGTTGGACATCCGGAGGGAGTCGGCCAGGAAGTTGTAACTGCCGTTGAACGTCAACTGGTCCAGGATCTTGACCTTCTTGCTGCCGGTACCGGTCGTATCCCGCACGTCACGGACCTTGGCTTCGATGTTGTTGCCGATGGAAACGCTCATGCTGCCGGTCCTGCCGCGTCCGGGCGCGGAGACGGAATTGTGGTGGCCGGTAACCGCGTAGATGTTGTAGTACGATTCCTGATGGTAGGAGCCCCGCTTGTCGTAGTAAGGCTCCAGGACGCGCCAGCCGTTGAACGCCTTGCCTTTTTCCGGACTGAAGGACATGGATACGGAGGGCGTGATGACGTGGCGGATCGCCTGCACCATCAGGTGCTTGCCGAAATTGAACATGCCGTAGATACGGGTGCTCATGGACATGCTGCCGGCGTAGGTCTGCGTGACCCCGAAGGCGTTGAATGCCCGGCCGGGATCGTTCACCACCCGCTGCGCCTGGACCAGGTTGCCGGACTTGTCGGTGACCATGACCGGATTGCCGTCCTCGTCCACTTCTCCTTCCAGGTACTGCTGTCCCTTGTTGAACATCCAGTTCATGCCGTAGGTCACGCTGGGGGTGAAATTCAGGTATTTCAGCAGGGTGAAGTTCGGCAGGCCAATCTGGAAGTTGTGGCCCATGCCGTTCGTCAGCCGGTCCATCGCCTTGACGGCCAGGGAGTCGCCGAATGCCTTGACGCGGACACCGGTGTTGGGATCCACCTGGATCGAACCGTCGGGGTTGTACACGTAATCCTGCATGTCACGCATCTTGAAGTTCAGGCGGTTCTGGAAGGAAGTCGAATAACCAAAGGAAATCTTCTCGTAGATCTTCTCCTTTCCCACCCGGTTCTTTTGCTTGAAGGGGTAGAAACGCGTGACGGAGAGGGTGAAATTGGGCAGGGTGAAGGAATAACTGGAGTCGCGGGAATTCTGGTTGTGCAGAGCGTTGACGGACATGCTCACCTTGCCGTTCCAGTTATGGGAATAGGAGATGGACGATGAAACCTGGTTCTGCAGGGCCTCGTCCACCGAGCGGGAATTGTACCGGCTGTTGGACGGGCTGGAGAAGTTCACGGAAGCGCTGAAAGTCGTTCCGGGATGGGCCTTGGCGTCCTGCGTGTGGGACCAGCGGAGTCCGAAGTTCTTGGACTGGACGAAGTCCGCGCTGCCCTTTTCGCCCGTCTGGTCATTGGAGTAGGTGAGGGAGAAACTGCCGTTGAACTTGTAATTGACCTTGTACCGGGAGTTGATGTCCACCGCATACGAGCCCAGGGTGAAATAACTGCCGGTCAGGGAAAGGTCGAAGTAATCGCCGAGGACGAAGTACATGCCGGCATCCTTCATGAAAAAGCCTCGGGCGACCTCCTCACCGAAAGTCGGCATCAGGAGACCGGTGGCACGGGTGGGCTTGGAAGGGACGAATCCGAAGGGAAGGCCGATGGGGATGGGGACGTCGGCGATCACCGGGAAGGCGGGGCCGAAAACCGTCTTCTGGGACGGCTGCGTCACGACCTTCGCCATCGACAGTTTCAGATAATAGTGAGGATGCTCCAGGTCGCAGACCGTGTACATGCCTTTCTGCAGGTTCACCGACTGGTCCGGCATCATCTTGATCTTCTCGCCCTGCAGGAGGCCTTCGGACTCCTGGGTGATCATGTTGGTGATGATGGACTTCCGGGAATCGAAGTTGTACCGGAGTTCCTCCATCTTGTAGGTGGACTTGCCCTGGGTCATCTCGGGCTGCCCGACCCATTCGCCGGTCTGCTCGTCCTTCCGTCCGCGGGCGAAGACGGTGTTCGTCTTCATGTCATACTCGATGTAGTCCGCGGTGAGTTTCATGTCCTGGTAGGTGACGGTCGCACCGCCATAATAGTAGATCTTCCGTTCGCCCCCCGTGAACTCCGTGATGATGGAGTCCTTGGCGGCGGAGAAGGCGGGAAGGTCCAGGGAACTCTTCCCCAGCATGTCCAGGGAGTCGCGGCGGGCCACGGAATCGGCCTTGTGCCGGGCGATGACAGAATCGGGAAGGACGGTCGCGGCCGTGTCCTTCACCTGCTCGACGCGATTGCGGTTCCGTCGCTGACGCTGGGCGGAGGTCACTCCCTGTCCCAGGATGACGGCCAGAACAATCGCCACGAGATATTTCCAGATTCTGTCCAAATTCACTATATTTGTAACCGACAAAATTACGACAATTTTCAGTCAATTCAAAACGACTTGTCCATGAAGCGCATCATACGTTCCTTTCTTTCCTTCGCGGCCGTCCTCCTTGCAGCAAGCATTGTGCCTTACCGTGCTTCCGCGCAGGACCGCCTGAAACTTTCCACCATCGTGATCGATCCCGGTCACGGCGGGCACGACCCCGGCTGTATCAGCGCGGACAAAAAGACCCAGGAAAAGAACATCGCCCTGGACATTTCCAAGCGCCTCGCGCAGAAGATCGGCGAGAGCCTTCCCGGGGTCAAGGCCGTCCTCACGCGCTCCAACGACACATTCGTCACCCTGAGCGGCCGCGCGGACATCGCCAACGACATCGGGGCGGACCTGTTCATCTCCATCCATGTCAACGCGCAGGCGAAAGGCACCTCCGCCAACGGCTACTCCATCCACTGCCTGGGCCAGTCGAGCCGGGAGGGGAACGACCTGTTCAGCAAGAACCTGGACCTGATCAAGCGCGAGAACTCGGTGATCCTCCTCGAGGATGACTACAAGACCCGCTACCAGGGCTTCGACCCGTCGGACCCGCAGTCCTACATCCTTTTCAGCCTGATGCAGAACGCGCATCTGGAACACAGCCTCCTCTTTGCGGAGGACGTCGCCAACGCGATGAAGGGCGGCCCCATCGCCCACAGCAGGGGAGTCTCCCAGGACCCTTTCTGGGTGCTCTGGCGTACGACGATGCCGTCTGTCCTGGTGGAAGTGGGGTTCATCACCAACGCGAACGACCTCAAGACGATGCGCACCCCGGAAGGGCGTGACCAGATCGCGGCCAACCTGCTGAAAGCCATCAAGACCTTCAAGAAGCGGTACGACGGTTCCATGTCCGCCGCCACCGCGCCGGAACCCGCCGCGGCGAAGCCGCAGGCTGAGACCAAACCCGCGCAGAAGGAACAGGTCAAGGCCGATCCCGCTCCGGAAAAGGTTTCGGAATCGACCGGAACCCTCTATGGCGTCCAGGTCCTGGCGACTTCCAAGAAGATGAAATCCTCGGATCCTTTCTTCAAGGGGTACACCCCGCTCGAGGTCCGGAGCGGGAAACTCTACAAATATCTCCTCGTACCCGGAGAAGACCTCGCAGGCGTGCGCAGGAAAAAGAAGGAACTGGACAAGAAATTTCCCGGTTGCTTCATCGTCTCCAAGGACGGGGAAACGATCACCCGCATTCCGTGATTTTCCTTCGTTGCAAGGGCTTCTGAAAGCATTTTACCGGCAAATGGCCAATTTGGAATCATTCAAAAATAGAATATCGAACCAGTGCAACCTATAAAAGTTTCGGAAAAATAACTTGCTGATTTTCAGAGAATTATTTAGCGCCCTATCAGACGGTTGCCTAACAATTAATGAAAACAAAAAATTCTGAAAATGCAATAGTAAATTCAATTTGTTATCAAGTTTTTTTCCCCCAACTTTGCATTCCAAAACCATCTGAATAACCCTCGTGACCGGACAAGACAGACATATCGCCGTGTGGAACAACTGTCTGCAGATCATTGCCAACAACATTGATCCGCAGAAGTTCGACACATGGTTCAAGCCCATCCGTCCGGTCTCCCTCGTGGACTCCACCCTCACGGTGGAAGTACCGACCGATTTCTTCCGCGACTACATCGAGGGCGCCTACCTGGACCTGCTCAAACTCACGCTCAAGCGCGCGATCGGCGCGGGTGCGCAACTCCATTACATGGTGCGCCCCGTCCAGGTGGAGAAACCGATGGTCTATCCCGCCTCCCACGGCCTGCCCCCAACCAACAAGACGGTGGCCATCAACACCGCGCAGCCTTCCGGCAGCCCGAGCCCCTTCGTCTTCCCCGGCGTCCAGCGCCTGAAGATCGACCCGCGGCTGAATCCGGTGTACTGTTTCGCGAACCTGGT
>JAFXMA010000120.1 GCA_017530725.1 Bacteroidales bacterium | reverse complement strand
GTCATCGAGAGCGGAACGCAGAATGGTACGGTCACTGATTTCGACGGTAATTTCACGCTGAGTGTCCAGCAGGGCTCCAGCATCGAGATTTCCTCGATCGGCTACAGGACCCAGGTCCTCGCCGTCAGCGGACCGAGCCATTTCGACGTGATGCTCGAAGAAGACACCGAACTTCTCGAAGAAGTGGTGGTGGTAGGTTACGGCGTCCAGAAGAAGAAACTCGTGACCGGCTCCACGGTGCAGGTCAAGGGTGACGACCTGGCCAAACTCAACTCCACCAGCGCCCTCGGTGCCATGCAGTCCTCCACTCCGGGTGTGAGCATCATGAACTCTTCCGGCCAGCCGGGATCGGGTTACAATGTGAACATCCGCGGTATGGGTACCATCGGTTCCTATGCCCCGCTGTACGTCATCGACGGCGTCGCGGGTGGTGACATCAACTCCCTCAACCCGTCCGACATCGAGAGCATCGACGTCCTCAAGGACGCGGCCTCCTGCGCCATCTACGGTGCGCGTGGTGCGAACGGTGTCATCCTCGTCACGACCAAGCAGGGCAAGGGCGACAAGTACGTCGTCACCTACGACGGCTTCTACGGAATCCAGAATGTCCAGCGGATGCCCGAGTTCCTCAATGCCCAGCAGTACATGGACATCCAGGACCAGGTCTCTTTCAACATGGGCAAGGATCCCATCGACTGGGCCAACATCCTCAACCCGACGCTCTACAACGACATCAAGTCCGGCGCCTTCAAGGGTACCAACTGGCTGGATGCCATCCGCAACGTCAACGCGCCGAACACGAACCACGCCGTGAACGTGGTGGGCGGCTCCGACCGTTCGAAGTTCTCCGCGGGCGTCAGTTACACGCACCAGGAAGGTATCTTCGGAAAGCCCGTCGCCTCCAACTACAAGCGTTTCACCGTCCGTCTGAACTCCGACCATGTGCTTTGGAGAGGCGATGACGGCCGGGATATCATCACCTTCGGTGAGAACATGACCTTCAGCACGAACCAGAGCGGCGGTATCGGTACCGGCAACCACTACTGGAACGACGTGTACAGCATGATGTCCGCGAATCCGCTCGTGCCCCTCTTCCAGCCCGACGGTTCCTACACCGAGTACGACTGGCTGAGCAACAGCGGTATCTGGGCGCTGGATTCCTATACCAGCAACCCGGTCGCCGCGATGGTTTACTCCAGCCGCGGTAACAACGACAGTCACGGCTATGGCCTCACGCTGTCCGGCAACCTCCGCGTGCAGCCCATCAAGGGCCTCACCTGGAAGAGCCAGTTCAACTACCGGATGAGCGCGAGCACCTACCGTCAGTACGGTATGATCTACAGACTCACGAACTACGCTTTCTCCGATGTGGACAGTGTCAGCCAGAGCGCTTCCGCCGGCTGGAGTTGGTCCTGGGAGAATACCGTCAATTACGTGTTCAACGTCGCGGGGAACCATCACTTCGACGCCCTCGTGGGTAGCACCCTCGAGCACAGCGGCTTCGGCGAGAGCGTGAACGCCGCCAACAGCGAAGTCCTCTGGCCGAACATGTGGAAGTATGCCTATGTCGGCAATACCGCCGGCGATCCGAGCAAGGACGATATGGGCGGCTCCACCTGGGGTGACAGCGGCCTCGCTTCCTTCTTTGGCCGTGTCAACTACGACTATGCCGAGAAGTACATGCTTTCCCTGATTCTCCGCCGGGACGGCTCCTCCAACTTCATGCGCGGTCACAGATGGGGTACCTTCCCGTCCGTCTCCGCCGGTTGGGTGATCTCCAACGAGCCCTGGTGGAACGTCCGTCCGGTCAACTTCCTCAAACTCCGCGGCAGTTGGGGCCAGAACGGTAACTGCAACGTCTCCAACTTCCAGTATTTATCCACGGTGTCCGTGGGTGCTGCCGACGGCGGTTACTCGTTCTATACCGGCCCTACCGCCACCACTTCGGGTACCGGCGCCTATGCCGATAAACTCGCGAACCCCGACATCACTTGGGAGACTTCCCAGCAACTTGACCTCGGTTTCGACGCCCGCCTGTTCCGCAACCGCATGAACGTTGCGTTCGACTGGTACCAGAAGGACACCAAGGACTGGCTCGTGAATGCCCCGATCATGGGACACTTCGGTGCCAACGCCCCGTATATCAACGGTGGTGACGTCCGCAACACCGGTGTCGAACTCGCGCTGAGTTGGAACGACGCCATCGGCCAGGACTTCTCCTACAATGTCGGCGTGAACGTCGCCCACAACAAGAACAAGGTTACCCGTATCGCCAACGACGAAGGTATCTTCCACGGTCCGGGCAACGTGGTCCAGGGTATCGCCGAAATGTACCGCGCGCAGGTCGGTTATCCGATCGGCTACTTCTGGACCTACAAGTCCGAAGGCGTCTTCCAGAACCAGGCAGAAATAGACGCTTGGAAGGCCGCCGGCAAGGGTACCATCCAGGAGACGCTCGTCCCCGGTGACCTCAAGTTCGCCGACCTGAACGGTGACGGTGCCATCACCGACGCCGACAAGACCATGACGGGCGATCCGAACCCGGATTGGAACGTGGGTCTGAACTTCTCCGTGTACTTCAAGGGCTTCGACCTCGCTGTCAGCGGCTACGGCATGTTCGGCCAGCAGGTCTTCCGTGCCTACCGCCGTTACTCCGACAGCCAGTGGAACAACTACACCACCGAGGTGTACAGTTACTGGCACGGCGAGGGTACCTCCAACCGCTTCCCGCGGCTGGTCGCCGGTACCAACTACAACTTCATGAACAACTCCGACATCTTCATCGAGGACGCCGACTTCTTCCGGATCCAGACCGTCACCCTCGGGTATGACTTCAAGCGCCTGTGGAAGAACGCTCCGTTCGGCCAGGCCCGTCTGTATGTCCAGGCTCAGAACCCCATCGTCTTCACCAAGTACATGGGTCTCGATCCTGAAGTGGGTTCTTCCTCCGGCTTCGACGGCTGGGCGAAGGGCATCGACCTGGGCTTCTATCCCCAGGCCCGCGGCTTCCTGGTCGGTCTGAACCTCTCCTTCGGCGGTGGCAGCCACAAGACTGTCGATGTCTCTCCGAACATGGTCGCTCCCGAGCGTATCGTGGAGAAGATCGTGGAGAAGATCGTCGAGAAGAGAGTGGAAGTTCCCGTGGAGGTTGTCAAGGAAGTGAAGGTCCCCGTGGGCTCTACCTTCAGCGGCACCTATGAGGACGACCTCTTCTTCCTCATCAACCAGGCCGAACTCCGTCCCGACGAGGCTTTCAAACTCGGTCGGATCGCGCAGATCATGAACGATAACCCGGATGCGAAGATCACCGTCACGGGTCATGCCGACAGCGGTACCGGTACCGACTCCATCAACCAGACGCTCTCCGAGCAGCGCGCCCAGGTAGTGGTCGATATGCTCAAGAAGGCCGGCATCGCCGCCAATCGCATCATCTCCAAGGCCGTCGGTGGCGACCGGGATGCTTCCCTGTCTCCCGAGTCCAACCGCGTCGCCGTCTGCATCCTCAAATAAACAAGAACGAAAGCGTTATGAAAAATATGAATAAAATCGCGGCCCTGGCCGTCCTCGCTTTCTCGTTTGCATCCTGCGAGTCTTTCCTGGACACGACCAACTACTGGTCCAAGGACAGCAGTAACTTCCCGGTGAACGCCATCGATGCCGAACAGATGTTGGCCGGTATCTACAACAACCTCAACGTCTCCATCGGCAACAACGTGCACACAAACCACTTCCTGTGGTCCATGGCCGCTTCCGACGATGCGCTTGGCGGTGGTGGTGCGAACGACCAGACCATGCAGGCCGAAGACCTCCTGCTGAACTTCGGAACCGACATGTACAACAACTTCTACGTGGACCGCTACAAGGGTATCGCCCGCGCGAACGCCGCCATCGAGGCCATGCCCAACTGCGGCGTCGCGGAACTCAACCAGTACATGGGTGAAGCCTTCTTCCTCCGTGCCTGGTACTACTATGAACTGGGTTCCATGTTCGGCAACATCCCTTGCCCCGTGACCTCCCAGGCCGACCCGACCCAGCCGCAGATCAGCGGCGAGGCGCTCTGGGGCCAGATCATCGAGGACTGCAAGATCGCGGCCGACATCATGCCCGCCCGTCAGTCCTCCGGCGACGGCCATGTGGACAAGTACGCCGCCGAGGCGCTCCTCGGCCGCGCTTACCTGTTCGCGTCCGGCTTCTATGGCCTGAACGATATCACGCTCCCCGCCTACGAGAACGAGGCCATCGGTGTCAGCATCTCCGAGGGTACCAAGATCACCAAGGCAGAAGTGGGTGCCTACATCACCGATTGCGTGAACAATTCCGGTTATTCCCTGGTGAACGACTACCACAACCTTTGGGCCTACACGAACCGCTGCTCCATCGAGGATGAGAAGAATCCCTGGCACGGACACGGCTACAAGTGGGTCGAGAATGACGGTGACCGGAATCCCGAGGCGATGTTCATGATCAAGTTCAACACCCAGCCTTCCTGGGGCACCACCATCGGCTACTCCAACCAGACCGCCCTGTTCCTGGGTATCCGCGGACAGAGCCTGGACAACGGTGAGTGCATGCCGTTCGGTACCGGTTGGGGCATGTGCCCGGTCAATCCTTCCCTGGTTTCCGACTGGAAGGCCCTCGAGCCGAACGACGCCCGTCTGGACGCTTCCATCGTCGATGTCAAGGACTTCAGCGGAACCTACGTGTATGGTGGCGACTCCAACATCCAGGAAAGCGGCTACTACCAGACCAAGACCATGCCGGTCATCGCCTGGAGCGATGAGAAGGAAAAGTACATGAAGACTTTCACCAACGTGATGTTCCCGAACCTCACCTGGTCTTCCGGCAACGAAGACAACTTCCAGTTGAACAGCGTCAACGACATGGTGCTGATCCGGTTCGCCGAGGTCTTGCTGATGGATGCCGAAATCAACGGCAACCAGGCTTCCTTCGACAAGGTCCGCGCCCGTGCCGGCCTTCCGACCAAGCCGCTCAACCAGGAGAACCTCCGCAACGAACGCCGTTGGGAGTTCGCCTTCGAGGGCATTCGGTACAATGACCTCCGCCGCTACGGCGAGGACTACGCCGTCACCGCCCTGAACAAACAGGAAGGCGTCGCCGTGTACAACAACGGTGTGCTGGGCACCAACAACGCGTCCAAGTACAACGGCAGTTACGGCGACCGCTACAAGGCCACCAAGGGCTTTGCCCCGCTTCCGAGCAGCCAGATTTCCCTGTCTGCCGGCGCGGGCGAGGAGTACAAGTTCACCCAGAATGAGGGCTGGGGACCCCAGTTCGACTTCCCGGGTTGGTAGCAGAATCATTTAAAATGATCAGAATCATGAAGAAAATCTTATACTTCGCAATCGCTGCCGTCACGGGTCTCGTCATCGCTTCCTGCCAGCCGACGGTCCTCGAGAGCCCGAAAGCCGATGCTCCCATCGCGGCCAACACGCTGCAGAGCGCTTTCGTGATCGACGGACAGTACGCTGACGCGGCCTGCACGGTCCCCCAGGCGGACGGCAACTATATCAAGTATCACACTTCTCCGGCCCGTACCGTCCAGATCTCCACGGTCAAGGCGGACGGTTCCAAGAACGTCCTCGTCACCGGTGCCTCCGGCGTGTTCAACATCACGCCCCGGCGCGGTCAGGATTCCAACCAGCCTTTCACGGTGTCCACGATCAACCAGGACGCTTCGGTGGTTTCCTTCGATACTTCCGTGAATGTCTATGTCCCGGCCGACCTCGCTCCCGAGGTGAAGGTCCTCACCGGCGAATCCGGTTCCAAGGCCTGGAAATGGTACACGGTCGATGGCGCCTGCTGGGGCAATGCGGGTTTCAATGCGGGCAAGGCCGCTTCTCCGACTGACATTCCCGGCAAGTGGTGGGGCTGCACCCCCGAGCAACTCGAGACCGACCAGATCTCCCACTCCGGCGGAACCGCCTATGGCTACGGTGATCCTGACGCTTACATGATCTTCAACGAAGACGGTGAGTGCATCTCCTACAAGGCCGACGGTACCCAGATCGCCAAGGGCTCCTACACCTTCAAGGATTACAACCCGTCCGGAAGCGGTTCCGGTTACGGCTACGGCAAGATCGAAACCACCGACGCTCCGATCCTGTTCCCGTTCGACATCAATACGGGCGGCAATCGTACGAACGTATTCCATGTCGTCTATGTCGATCCCAATGTCCTCGCACTGATCAGCGACAAGGGCGCGAGTGACTGGGGCGAGTGCACCTGGTGGCGGTTCAAGAACGCTTCCGATGCGGACGCCGCCCTCGCGGGCAACGGCCAGCGCGCCTGGACCTGGAATACGATCGACGGCGCGACCTGGGGCAATGCCGGTTACAACGGCGGCTTTGCCGATGCCTCTGGCAGCATCCCCGGCTTCTGGTGGGGCTGCACCCCCGAGCAACTCGAAACCGAGCAACTGAGCCATTCGGGCGGTGTTGCGTACGGCTATGGCAGCGACGACGCCTACATGGTGTTCGACAGTGCCAACGGTACGGTCACTTCCTATAAGGCTGATGGTACCCAGATCGAGTCTTCCCCTTATGAGGTGTCGGACTTCGTGATGAAGACGAATGTCTTCAAGAAGGGCACGATCACCACGACGGGTGGTTCGGGTATCCTGTTCCCGTTCGCCATCAATAAGGGTGGCGCGGTGACGACCGAGTACGAGATCGTCTATCTGGACGGCACCCTGATGACGCTCATCGGCAACTATGCCGGTTCGACCGACTGGGGTGAGTGCACCTGGTGGCGGTTCAAACCCAAGAATTAAGTCGATTCTCTCTTTCGAAGGCAGCCGCTTCGGGCGGCTGCC
>JAFXMA010000119.1 GCA_017530725.1 Bacteroidales bacterium | reverse complement strand
GCGGCGCTTGCCTATCGCGGCAAGGTGGGCCTCTGGTACGGACAGAAGTTCAACGATAAGGAAGTGCTGGCCGAGGCGGTCAAGGATCTCAAGACCGTGATCGACTCCAACCTCTACGGCCTCGTCCCCGATATGTTCATCATCGAGCGCCAGGCGGGCGACTTCTGCGAGGAATACCTTTTCGAGCACAATTCCGGTGACAATGACGGTTTCCCCGGCGATCCGTCGAATGACCTTCGCCACACGTGGACCGGCTGGCCGAGCGGTATCAACCTCCCGAAAGAATTCTTCGGCGGCTGGGGCTGGAACGCCGTGTCCAAGGAGTTCGGCGAATTCCTTGCGGAACACGAAGGCAATGTCGAGAAGCCGCGCTTCAAGTCCACGATCCACACCTACGAGCAGGTGCTGGCCATGGATTATGCCCCTGGCGTGACTCCCGGCATGAAGGAGAACCAGGTCATTTACCACAATGCCGGTTATTTCACCTTCCGGGGCCTCGGATGGCTCAGCGAGGCTTACGAGGGGACCAGCCCGCCCTTCTGGAAGTGGTATAAGGCCAATACCCCCATGCTCCGCTACGCGGAAGTGCTGCTCATGTACGCCGAGGCCAAGTTCCTCGTGGACAATGATGCCGACAAGAGCGGCCTGAAGGCCCTGAACGAGGTCCGCCGCCGCGCCCAGATCCCCGAACTTGCCACCATGACCTATCAGGACATCAAGGATGAGCGCCGCGCCGAACTCTTCTGTGAGCAGGAGCGTTACTTCGACCTGGTCCGCTGGGGAGACGCGCCTACGGTGCTCGCGAACAAGGGCAAGAAGCGCTATATGTTCAAGGGCTACAAGCCTGGCACCACGGAGTGGGACGTTATCGAGGAAGACGGTAAAGGCAAGGGCTGGCAGGACAAGTACAACCTCCTTCCGTTCCCGTTCGAGCAGATTTCCGCCAACCCCAACCTGAAGCAGAATCCCGGCTGGTAATAACAAACTTAACAGATAGGAATATGAAAATCAAGAACTTATCCCTTGTTGCCCTTGCCACTCTCGCGCTTGCGTCCTGTGGCAACAACACCCCCGCCCCGGTCGAGGCGGAGCCGGTCAAGATCGAACCCGGCGAGCAGGCTCCGCTGGCCGACCCCGGCCAGAAGAATTTCGGCGGCATGGCCACCGGCGCGCCCCGCGACACCACCGGCATGGCCGCCCGCATGAAGGCCAGGATGGCCGAGATGAACAAGATCCGCACCGTCCATTTCAACGACCTGTCCATGAGCGATCCGTTCATCTATCCGGATCCAGTCACCAAGACCTACTACCTCACCTCCTCCGGCGGCCGTCAGTACCGCAGTAAGGACCTCGTGATGTGGGAGGGACCGTACAATGTCATCGACCTTTCCGGCACCTGGTGCGAGAAGGCTGGTTTCGCCGCCGCGGCGGAGATCCACAAGATCGGCGACTATTACTACTACGCCGGCACCTGGAGCGACCACAGCGACCTCATCCAGCAGGTCCCGCGCCGCTACAACGTGCCCCACAACCAGACCTACCTGCTCCGTGCAGACAATCCCGAGGGTCCGTTCGTGCCCTTCTCCGTCACGCCCGGCTATGATTATCAGCCCCATGAGTGGGACTGCATCGACGGCACCCTGTACGAGGAGGACGGCCACATCTATATGATTTTCGTCCACGAGTGGACGCAGATCATCGACGGCACGATGGACTATATCGAACTGTCCAAGGATCTCACCGAGACCATCTCCGAGTGGCCCGTGACGATGTTCCGCGCCAGCGAACTGCCTTGCTGCGGCGAGATGAACGGCCTGGGCGAGGCCACCTTCGGCCTCAAGATGCCCGGCTGGGTGACCGACGGCCCGCAGATGTTCCGCACGAAGACGGGCAAACTCGGTATGCTCTGGTCCACCTGGGGCAAGGAGCGCTACCTCCAGGCCGTGTGCTACTCCGAGTCCGGCAAGATCTCCGGCCCTTGGGTCCAGGAGCCCGAACCGTTCCTCGCGAACAACTCCGGTCACGGCATGCTGTTCCGCACTTTCGAAGGCGAACTGCGTTATGTGGTCCACCATTCGGAAGGGAACGGCCCGCGCAAGCCGCAGTACTGGACCGTCGATGATTCCGGCGACAAGTTGGTGCTGGGCAAACAGATTATCGTACCCTGAACGTTGGTTTGATAAGAATTGGTTGGTTTCAATGGGACAGGAGACACCCGGGAGGGCGTCTCCTGTTGGTTTTTTCGGCCTTTGTCCATATCTTTACATGGATTTACCCGTTAACTGCTTGATAAGATGCGTATTGAATCACTTCTGTCGGCCGTGGTGCTGACCGTCGCGCTGGCAGGATGCCGTCCCGCCAATCCCGTTCTCGAGGTCGAGGGCGGAAAGATCCAGGGAGTCGAATCTTCCTCCGAAGGGGTCTATGTCTATAAAGGAATCCCTTTCGCCGCCCCGCCCGTCGGGGATTTGCGCTGGAAGGAGCCCCAGCCCGTCATTCCTTGGGAAGGGGTGCGGAAGGCCGATACTTTCGGCCCGGGTGCGATGCAGGTCAAACATGACTCCAGCAACCCCTGGACCAGTGAATTCTACTGGGAGGACCCGGAATTCAGCGAGGACTGCCTGTACCTGAACGTCTGGACGCCGGCCCCGGGCAAACCGGAGAAGAAACTGCCGGTGGCCATGTGGATCCACGGCGGAGCCTATACCGGCGGCTGGGGCTATGAGCCCGAATTCGACGGCAAGGCCTGGGCCGAAAAGGGCGTCGTCCTGGTCACTATCAACTATCGGCTCGGGATCTTCGGGTTCCTGGTCCATCCATTCCTGACGGAGGAGAGCCCGCACCACGTTTCCGGCAATTATGGTCTTCTGGACCAGGTCGCCGCACTCAAGTGGGTCCATGCCAACATCGCCGCGTTCGGCGGAGACCCGGATGACATCACGATCCTGGGCCAGAGCGCCGGTGCCGGCAGCGTGAAATCGCTCGTTTCCTCGCCGTTGACCGGCAACCTGATCAAGAAGGCGATCATCCAGAGCGGTGGCGGCGTGAACGCGCTGCCGGCAGGAGCGCCCGCCCCCGCGCAGCCCGCCGCTTCGCTGGCCTTCATCGGCAATGTCACGAAGGAACTGTTCGACTGGGCCGGCTATGACACCCTGGAGAAGATGCGTGCCGCCTCCACCGAAGACATTTTCACGCTGGCAGACCGCTATGTCGCCGAGACCGGCACTCCTTTCCGGCTCTCTGCCCGGCCCGTGGTGGACGGCTATCTGTCTTTGGAAAGTTTCGATTCCGCCGCCCAGGGAGGCCGGATCAAGGACATCCCCTACATGATCGGCTACACGCGGGACGACATGGGCAATCCGGAAGAAGGGATCCGCCGTTTCTGCAGCCTCCGGAATGCGGCCGGCAAGCCGGTCTATGCCTATCAGTTCGCCCACGCCCTGCCGGACGACGAGGCGGGCTCGCACGACATGAAGGGCGCGTTCCATTCTTCCGAACTCTGGTTCATGTTCAAGTCGCTGGAGCACAGCGACCGGCCGTTCACCCGGGCGGACTGGGACCTGGCCGAGCACGTGGTCTCCTGCTGGACCAATTTCGCCAAGACGGGCGATCCCGGCCTGGGCTGGAAAGCCTACAAGCCGGAATCGCCGGAATTCATGGTATTCGACCTGAACGAAGACGGCACCCAAGACGCCTCGGCCATGGGCGCGCCGTTGCCGCGGCGCCAGTAAAGGCTGGCAGGGTTACAGGCCCAGGAAGGCCGTGATGGCGGCCTGGATCTGCTCGGAGGTCTCCTTCGCGTAGTAGTCCGGGTTCATGAAATAGGGGTTGTGGGTGCCGCCGTCCCACTGGCCTTCGTAATAGTCCCAGGAACGGGCGCGGCTGCTGGCCTTTTCCTGCACCTCATCGGCCAGGGCCGGCTATCAGGAATAGTTTATTCTTCATAGTAGCGGTTTACATGAACAAAGATAAGACCTTATCCTTGAAAATAGAGGAGGAAACGGGAGGAGAGGCGCACGGCCGTGTCGTTTGTTGTAGAGAATCAATCAGTTGCATTTCTGAAGAATTTGTGCGTAATTTGAAACAGAAGTTATGCAACGTAGAGATTTCCTGAAAACATCCCTGGCAGCCGGAGCGGCTGTCGGGCTTGCCCCGGTCCTGCAGAGTTGGGTTCCGGTTCACAACTGGACCGATTATGACTTCGGCCCGGGGCCCGTGGTACACGACCGCCTGTACCAGGGACCGTTCGGCTGCTATGAGCCGGACAATTTCTTCGGTGGCTGGTGTTATCAGTCCACCCAGCCCGGAAAGCAGCGGATCAACTGCATGGGCATGGGGATGGTCACCTACATCTCCGGCGATTTCGGAGCGCCCGTGGTTTCCGGAAAGACCCTGGAAGAGACCATCGAAGGCTTGTTCCGTTTCCCCCTCGGCACGAAGGTGTACATCCGCCCGAACTGGCGGCACATCCAGAAACGGGAAGGGAAACTGGAGTTCGACGATTACTGGAAGATAACGATGGAAAAATCGCTCCAGTACGGCAAGCGCGTGGGCATCCGGGTCATGCTGAACAATCCGGACATCCTGGAGAACGCCCTGCCGGATTTTGTCCTGAAGAAAGTGCCGCTGCGCAAGTTGAAGGGATCCTG
>JAFXMA010000118.1 GCA_017530725.1 Bacteroidales bacterium | reverse complement strand
CACCGGAGGTTTCCTTCTTCTTGCGGGAGACGTCCCAGCAGATCCAGACCATCGCCAGGAAGAAGATGGCGATCACGATCCAGTCCCAGGAGGCGAGCGAGATGCGGTTCAGGTCCGCAGCCGCGATCAGTAGATTGTTGAACATAGAGCGTAGATTGAGTTAGATTTTGAAGTTTCCGTCGTACTTTTCCCGGTTGAAGCGGTAGAGGGCCGCGCCCTTGCGGGAGAGGGTCTTGTCGATGTGCCCCGTCTTCTCGATGTAGTCCATCTGGGCGATCCGCTTGCGGAAGTTCCGCTTGTCGATGGGCTCGCCGAGGATGGCCTCGTAGAGGGCCTGGAGTTGGGTGAGGGTGAATTCCTCCGGAAGGAGGTTGATGCCCACGGGCTTGACCGTGGCCTGGTAGCGCATGAAGCGGAGGGCGTCGGCGACCATCCGGTCATGGTCGAAGATCAGGTGGGGGATTTCGGGAAGCCGGACCCAGAATGCATTGTGGGCACGGACCAGTTCCCGGTCGTACTTCTTGAGGTCCACGAGGGCGTAATACGCGGTGGAGAGCACACGCTCTCCGGGGTCGCGCCCCACTTCGCCGTAGGTATGGACCTGGCGCATATACAGGTCGTTGAGTCCCGTAAGTTCGGCCACCACGCGCCGCGCGGCGTCGTCGATGTTCTCGCCATCCTCCACGAATCCGCCCGCGAGGGACCATTCGCCCTTCGCCGGCTCGAAATTCCGCTGGAGCAGCAGCAAACTGATCTCACCCTCCTCGAACCCGAAGATGATGCAGTCCACGGCCGCGTGGAACTTGGGATGGATGCTGTAATACGCCGTCGGCGTCATTGGCATTTAGCAAGTGTTCAAATTACACTTGCAAAGATAGAGAAATAAAAGTGTACTTGCAACACTTTTTAGAAAAAAGTTTGTATCTTTGAACATGATGAAAAAGATAGCCTTGATTCTCAGTTTGGCACTCCTCGCGCTGCCGGTGGCGGCATCGGAGGAGAGCGTGGCCGGCCCGGACGGGCGGCTGGTGGTTACGGTATCGGACGAGGGCGGCATGCCCACGTACAGCGTGAAATATGACGGCATTCCGTTCCTGTGGCGCTCCCCGCTGGGCGTCAAGACCGATTTCTGCGATCTGACGCAAGGAGTCCGGCTGGCCGGCTGGCTCCTGGAAGGGCCGGTCACCGACGATTACAGCATCCCGACCATCAAGAAATCGTCCGTGCACTATGAGGCCAACCGGGCCGTGTTCTACTTCGCCAAGGATGGAGAGGAACTCATGGAGGTCATTTTCCAGGTGAGTGCCAACGACATTGCTTTCCGCCACAAGATCAATCCGCCCAAGCCCGACACGAAAGTGTGCGTGATCACGGAGGAGGCGACGGGATATGTGTTCCGGAATGGAACGACGTCTTTCCTGAGTCCGATGATGGGGCCGATGTCGGGATTCGCCCGCACGACGCCGAGTTATGAGACGGATTATCAGGCCGACGAGCCCCTGGGCAGGAATGGAGACGGTCATGGCTACGTGTTCCCGGCGCTGTTCCGCAACGGAAACGATGGATGGATCCTCCTCAGCGAGACCGGCGTGAACGGGAGTTACTGCGGTGGAAGGCTCATCGGCAACGCCGACGGTTCCTACCGCCTCGCCTTCCCGATGCCGGAGGAAATCGGCGGCAACGGCACATCCACCGTGGGCCTGGCCATCCCGGGCTGCACGCCCTGGCGCACGATCACCGTCGCCCGCGACCTGAAACCCATCGTTGAGACCACCGTCGCCTGGGACGTCGTGGAACCGCAGTATGAGGCCTCCCAGGTCTATGAGCCTTCCCGCGGTTCCTGGAGTTGGATCCTCAAGATGGACGGCAACACCACCTATCCCGTCCAGTTGCAGTATGTCGATTTCAGCGCCGCGATGGGCTGGGAAACCATCCTCGTGGATGCCCTCTGGGACACCCAGATCGGCCGGGAGAACATGGAAAAGATCGCCGCCTACGCGAAGGAGAAGGGCGTCCGGCTCTTCGTCTGGTACAATTCCAACGGCTACTGGAACGACGCCCCGCAGGGCCCGCGGAACATCATGAACCGCAGCGTCACGCGCCGCGCCGAGATGGCCTGGCTGCAGAAACTCGGCGTCAAGGGCATCAAGGTCGATTTCTTCGGCTCCGACAAGCAGGTGATGCTCCAACTCTACGAAGACATCCTGGTCGATGCCAATGACTTCGGCCTGCAGTGCGTCTTCCACGGCTGCACCCTGCCCCGCGGCTGGGAGCGGATGTATCCCAACTTCGCATCGGCCGAGGCGGTCGTCGCCAGCGAGAACCTCTATTTCGGCCAGTACCGCTGCGACCGTGAGGCCTTCAGCGCAACGCTCCATCCCTTCATCCGCAACACCGTCGCGGCCATGGACTTCGGCGGCAGTACCTTGAACAAGATCTACAACCCGTTCAACGACCTCAACCGCCGCGGATCCATCCGCCGTACCTCTGACGTATTCGCCCTCGCCACGGCCGTGCTCTTCCAGAGTTACGTCCAGCACTTCGCGATGACCCCGGAGAACCTCACCGACGCGCCCGCCTGGGCCGTCGATTTCATGAAGGACGTGCCCACCAAGTGGGATGAGGTCAAATTCATCGACGGTTATCCGGGTCAATACGTCGTTCTCGCGCGTCGCGCGGGAGATAAGTGGTATTATGTGGGCATCAATGCCTCGCCGGAATCCCGCACGGTGGAGGTCGACCTCCCGGCCGGCGCCTATACGCTGTATTCCGACACCGTCGAACCAGCCACGGCCAAGGCCGCGCGCAAACTCCACGGCAAGAAGGCCCCGCTGACGCTCGAGCCGCGCCAGACCACCGCCGCCACCTTTATCGGCGCGCGCGAGGCCCGTACGCACAAGGGCGGTGTGGTGAGAGTCACCATCCCTTGTAACGGCGGCTTCGTGATCGTGCAATAAATGCCGATGGTGGTCCAAGTGAGGGACCACCATCGGCAAAAAACCGGGAAAAACGCAGAAGGTGGTCCAGGACATGGACCACCTTCTGCAGTATCAATCAGGAATTACTCGTCCAGCCCTTCGATCGTGCGGATGGTGCCGTCCTCGTTGTACTTGAGTTCGCACACCTTCAGGCTGCGGAGGCGGTTGATGCCTTTGGAAGGACCGCTGTCGTGGTGGAAGAGGTACCACTTGCCCTTGAACTCCACGATGCAGTGGTGCGTGGTCCAGCCGAAGACCGGGGTGAGGATCACGCCCTTGTAGGTGAAGGGGCCGTACGGGTTGTCACCGATGGCATAGCAGAGTTTGTGGGTGTCGCCGGTGGAGTAACTGAAGTAGTACTTCCCATTGTATTTGTGCATCCAACTGGCTTCGAAGAAGCGGCGCTCGTTGTCTTCCACCTTGATGGGCGTGCCGTCCTCGTCCAGGAGGACGACCGGCTTCGGGTCCTCGCCGAACTGGAGCATGTCCTTGGAGAGTTTCACCACACGGGCGGGGATGGCGGGCTGGCCGTCGGCCGGATAGGAAGTGCCGCAGTCCTTCGCGAGGTTGTCCTCGTAGCGCTGCAACTGGCCGCCCCAGATGCCGCCGAAATACATGTAATACTCGTCGTCATCGTCGTGGAGGATGGCATAGTCGATGGAATAACTTCCGCGGACGGGATCCGGCATGGCCTTGAACGGGCCGGTGGGGGAGTCGGAGACGGCGACGCCGCAGCGGAAGATGTCGGTCTTGTCCTTGGCCGGGAAGTACATGTAGTACTTGCCGTCGCGGCCCTTCACCACTTCGTTGTCCCAGAGTTGGCGGCGTGCCCACGGTACGTCCTTGATGTCCAGCGCGACGCCCCAGTCCTTCACGGGGGAGGTCATCGGGTCGTCCCCCTCGATGGAGAGGACATGGTAGTCCTTCATGTCGTACTCGCTGCCGAAGTCATCGTCCGGAGCGGCGGACTCCCAGTCGTGGGAAGGATAGATGTAGATCTTGCCGTCGAACACGTGTACGGACGGGTCCGCCATGTAGTCGGCGGGGAGGAGGTAGCGTTTCGTTACTTTATCAGCCATGGTATCAGTGTATTAAGCGTTGAGGTGTCTTGCTTCGATTTCCCGGTTGATTTCGTCCATCTTCTCGTCGGAGAGTTCGTACTTGGAGATGATCCAGATGGCGAGGAGCAGGAGGATGGCCGGGATCACGCACACGAGCCAGAGGATGCCCTGCAGGGCAAGGGGCGTCTGCGTAGTGGCATCGGCATTGAATCCCACCCAGGCGAGGACGAGGCCCGGGACGACGCCGCCGAGGGCCATGCCGGCCTTGAAGAAGATGCCGGTGAGGGCGTTCACGATGCCGGCGATACGCTTGCCGGTGGTGTATTCGCCGTAGGCGATGACTTCCGGGACGAGGGCCCACATGTAGCCCGTCGCGGTGATGATGCCGGTCGATTTGACGAACTGGGCGATGCACAGGAGGACGAAGTTGGACTTGGTGGCCGGGATGGACACGAAGGTGTACATCAGGATCATGCCCACGATGGCGACGCCGAGGAACAGGTAGAACATCCCCTTCTTGCCGATCTTGCGCTTGATGGCGGGCACGAGCGGCATGAAGATGAAGGCAGGGATGGTGCCGAGCCACATGAACAGGGTGGTCAGGAGCGGGGTGGCGCCCACATTGAAGGTCATGAAGTAGGCGTCGGCGGCGTTGCTCACGCTCATCATCGCGAAGGCGGTGATGAAGAAGAAGGCGACGACGCGGAGGGGCTTGTTGCGTCCGAACTCCATCCAGAGGTCGCTCACCTTCACATTGGCGGACTCCTTCTCGTCCATCACCACGCGTTCCTTGCACTGGAAGAAGCAGAAGAACAGGAGGGCCAGGCCCGCGAGCGCGAAGATGGTCATCGTGATGAACCAGGCGTGGGCGGCATCGGGCGTGTTGTACACGGCCGTCATCTTGCCGGTCTCGGGATTCAGGACCTTCGGGGCGAAGAGGGCGATGATCAGCGGGAGGGACTTCACGCACAGGGCGCCGAGGTTCGCCATGAACATGCGGGTGCTGGTGAGGATGGTGATTTCGTCGGTGTCCCGGGTGAGGGAGGCGTTCAGGGCGCCGTACGGGACGTTCACGAGGGTATAGCACATGGACATGCCCACATAGGTGACATAGGCATAGACCAGGGAGCCGCTGAATCCGTTCCAGAAACAGAGGATGGCGAGGCCCACGAGCGGAATGCCGCCCAGGATGAGCCAGGAGCGGTATTTGCCCCACTTGGGATTGCCCTTGTCCACGATGGTG
>JAFXMA010000117.1 GCA_017530725.1 Bacteroidales bacterium | reverse complement strand
GCCTGGAGTTCGTGGATCGTGTACGCGTTCGACGGGTGGAACGGAAGGGCGATCATGCATTCCTGGGTGGACAGGTCGATGCGGATCATGCTGTCGTAATACGCGACCTTGCCCGGCTCCAACTTCTTGTAGGCCTCGGGACGCTCATGGAGTTCGAAGTACTCCTTGACGGTCTCGTCGGTGACCCAGATGGAGGAGAGGCAGGTGGTCTCGGTGGTCATCACGTCGATGCCGTTGCGGAAGTCGATGGGGAGTTCCTTCACGCCAGGGCCGGCGAACTCGAGCACCTTGTTCTTCACGAAACCGTTCTCGAAGACGGCCTTCACCAGGGAGATGGCGACATCGTGCGGGCCAACGCCGTGGCGCGGCTTGCCTTCCAGCCAGACCAGCACCACCTCGGGAGCGTTGATGTCCCAGGTGTTGCGGAGGAGTTGCTTCACCAGTTCGCCGCCGCCTTCGCCAACGCCCATGTTGCCCAGGGAACCATAGCGGGTGTGGGAGTCGGAACCGAGGATCATGTTGCCGCAGGCGGTGAGGGCCTCGCGGGCATACTGATGGATAACGGCCTGGTTGGCAGGCACATAGATGCCACCATACTTTTTCGCGGCGGAGAGGCCGAACACGTGGTCGTCCTCGTTGATGGTACCGCCCACCGCGCACAGGGAGTTGTGGCAGTTGGTCATGGCATAGGGCAGCGGGAACTTCTCGAGGCCGCTGGCGCGCGCCGTCTGGATGATACCCACGTAGGTAATGTCGTGGGAAACCATCGCATCGAAACGGATGCGCATCTTCTTGCCCTTCGAGCCATCGACGTCGTGGGCGCGGAGGATTCCGTAGGTGATGGTGTTTTCACGGGACTCGTCCGGAGACGGCAGGCCGGAAGGATCGGAAACGATCTTCTGTCCGTCCAGCAGATACACACCGTGAGGAATCAGTTCTACCATAATGTTCAATTGGGTTTAAATAGTTAAAGTATTAGTTTAGTAGAGAATCTGCGAATATCGTGAGAGCCAGCATGTCCGCCGCGCCTCCGGGCGAAACGCCCTCGGCCGCGAACCGCTCGCACATGTTCTGGAGCCGGCCAGCCCATCCGGCCATGCCGGCGTCATTCCCGGCCTGGCTCGCTCCGTCATTCCCGGCTTGACCGGGAATCTCTCCCAGCAGCGCGGCCACTTCCCGCTTCACCTCCCGGGCCCGCTCATAGCCGACCCGATGGATCATGCACGTATCATCCAAAGAAGCAATCAGGAACAGTAGCGTCCGCTGCAGGGCGTATGGTTGCATCTTGACTGCGGAATAATAGGGCAGCCAGGAACGGAAAAGGTCCTCATACCCTCCAAGAGCCATCTCTCGGGCACCTTTCACGCCATATTGCCCGACAACAACGGCCCCATGCGACTGGGGCGTGGACTGCAATTCACGATCAGTCAATGAATTATCAAAGATACTTTGTGTAATTTCGCGCAAAGCGACTTGCATAGCACGCTGATAATCAGCACTTTCCAAATCAATGTCAGCGGCGCAACGGGCGGCGGCGGAAAGCGCGAGGCCGAGGGCGAAGATGGCGCCGCGGTGGGTGTTCACGCCACCGGTGACAGCCAGCATAGCCTGCTCCGCGTCGATGCCGAGTTGCCGGAGTTCCTCCGGGGATGCGGCCTGGGCCATGCACGGGAAGAAGGGGCGGATGGCCGCAATCCCCTTCCGCATGAGGTTATAGTCCATGTCCCGGTGCGCGCCGCTGGAGTCAGGGCATACCAAACCGGGCTTCAGCGGGGCGTCCAGTTCCATCCGGAGGGCCCGTTCCGCCAGGAAGGCCAGCAGGTAGGGCCAGGTCGATGACGGGGTCAAGGCCGATGCTGCCCGGAAGCGCCCCTCGTCAAGGAAGGCGCGCACACGCGAGGCCGTGATAGATTCTTCGACTTCGCCTCCGGCTTCGCTCAAAATGACAGGGTCGTCCAAAAGGACGGGAGCGGCGAGGCGCGGGATTTCGACCACTTCGACACCATACGAAGGAAGCATTTCCTTCATCAAGGTGTTGTAACGGGCCGTCAGCGGATCGGCGGGTTCGGAGCCGATGAAGCGGACGGTCGCACCCAGGGCGGGAGCGATATGACGGCCGAAAAGGTCGATATCCAGACGCATCTGGGTTTCCGCGGCGTCGGACAGGTCTTTCAGGAAATAGGTCGGGAAAGTGGCGGCAGAAATCTGATAGTCGGAGCCTTCCACCACATCGGCCAGTCCCCCGCTCCCTTGCCGGATCATTTCCAGGCGCTCGGGATACGGGAAAAGGGAGGCGTCTTCCTTGACGGGAATGATGACCAGATTGCCCGATTCCGCTCTCCGGGCAGAACGCGCCTGCGCAACCAGGTACTGATGTCCCAGCGTGAAGGGATTCGCGTTCATCACGATGACGCCGGGGGCGCGATGTGCGCGCAGATAGGTGCAGTAGGCCTCCAGTCCCCTGCCGTTCTCCATCAGCATGGCTTTCGGGGCCGATGCGAGGAGGCGGAAGCCCAGACTTTCGAACACCGTCCGGTTCCCGGGCTTGGTGAACACCTTCACATTGGTATGGCCCCTTTCGGCGGCCAGGGCGATGAGGCGGGAGATCAGCGGGACGGAATAGCCCTCGGAACGGGCGGCCTCCGAAACGGCGATGCACTTGATGATATCGCGGTACAGGCCGGCGCCGGCAAGGATGCCGCCGTCGGCGTCCAGGACGCCCAAATACAAATCAACCTCCTCGAGCCGGAGACCGTTTCTCCCGAGGAAGTCTTCCACCTTTCGGCGGTAAAGCGGAACGCTCAGCGGCAGTTCCTGTATTTCGACGTTTTCGTATGTATCCATCATCCTGCTGGCTTTCCAATACTCCCGGTTCCACCACAGATTGATTCAACAACTCAAAGGTAAGGATTTATTACCGATTTCCCAAGGTTTCGTTACGGATTTTCATCGAATCCGAGGATTTTATCAATAGTTTGGACGATTTCACCAAAACTATGCGCATGGGCGCGCATACATTCCCTCGCCGGGCGGTCGCAAAGCAGGCAGCGACGGGGCGGTTCCCCCACCCTGTCCCGGCTGACGGGGACCACGGTATCCCCTACACGCTCCAGTACGTCCAGGTCCATCAGCCGGCCGTACGGATGTCCGTTTTCGATTCCGCAGCAAGCCTTCTTGACATCCAGGAGTTCTCCCTCCACGAGGAAGTAACCCTCGTAGCCGGTCTCCAGGTCCCGCAGTTCCTTATAGGTAGGAGACAGGACTTCCCGGACCGCTTCGACGGCGGCTTTCGCCACCTTCAGCGACCGGGCGTCCCTTTTGACGGGACCCGGCAGGACCACGGTCAGGCAGACCAGGGTCCTGTCGGGCCACGCTTCCGTCAAGGAACACTGCCTGGCATACCGGTCATCCCGGGCGCCAAGCAGTTGTTCCAGTGTGATTTCCATTTAGTCGACGATGTTATGGATTTCGTCCAGCACCTTGCCGTGCCGGTCCATCACGATGCCCACGACGCGGTCGCCGAACGGCAGTTCGTCCGGCTCGCCGATGATGCTGCGGGCCTTGGCGGCCAGGTCGTGGATGTCCACGACCTTGAGGCCGGCGGCCTCGAGGCGTGCGGCGATTTCCGGACGCGTCGGGTTCACGGCGATACCGTATTCGGTCACGACCACATCGACCCCCTTGCCGGGCGTGATGAGGGTGGTCACCTTGGGCACGACGCACGGGATGCGGCCGCGCAGGAGCGGACACACGATGATCGAGAGGGCGCTGTCCTCGGCCGTGTCGGGATGGCCGCCGATGGCGCCGCGGATGATACCGTCCGAACCTACAAGCACATTGACATTGAAGTTCACATCCACTTCCAGGGCGCTCAGGATCACGATGTCCAGCGCGTGGACGGCGGAACCGACGTGGTCCGCGCTCGCGTACTCCACGGCGGAGACTTCCTGGTGCATCTGGTCGGTGGCGATGGACTCCGCCGCGACCTTGTCGAAGGACTGGACGTCCACGAGGCGGCCGATGAGGCCTTCCTGGTGGAGTTTCACCATGTGGGCGGTGATGCCGCCCAGGGCGAAGGACGCTTTGATCCCCTGCTCCAGCATGCTCTCGCGGATGTACTTGACGGCCGCCAGGGAGGCTCCGCCGGTACCCGTCTGGATGCTGAAGCCATCCTTGAAGTAACCGCTGTTGATGATCACCTTGGCAGCCTGTTTCGCAAGCAGGATGTCGCGCGGATTCTTGGAATCGCGGATGGCGCCGGAGGATATCTTGGAACTGTCGCCCACGGAATCCACGACCACCACGGACTCCACGTCACAGGCGGAGATGGACTTGGGGACGTTCGGATAAGGAACCAGGTCGTCGGTCAGGATGACCACATGGTCCGCATAGCGGGCGTCTGGGAGGGCGTAGCCGAGGGAGCCGCAGATGGATTTCGCGTTCTCGGAGCGCGGGCAGCCGGAGGCATTGCCCAGTTCGTCGCAGGAAGACGCGCCCAGGAAGGCGACGTCGATGTGCAGTTCGCCGGAGGCGATGGCGCTGCCGCGGCCGCCATGCGAACGGAACACGACCGGCTCCTTCAGAAGACCATGCGAGATTTCGTTCGCGAGTTCTCCGCGGAGGCCGGAGGTGGATATCTTCGTGATGACACCGTTCCTGATATGTTCAATGAGCGGGGCATGCACGTCGGAAAGGCTGGACGCGGCGAGATGGAGGTCCTTGAAGCCCATTTCGGCGAGTTTCGCGACCACGAGGTTCACGACCTTGTCGCCGCCGCGGAAATGGTGGTGGAACGAAACCGTCATCCCATCCCTGAGGCCGGACTTGCGGATGGCTTCTTCCAGGGTAACTACTTTCGTGTATCTCATAACGCTTCCTCCTTGGCTAAGATTCCCGATGCAATGGCAAGGGCGACGGTACGCTCGGCGCGGATCACGACCGGGCGGTCCACCATCTTGCCGTTCACGGCGATGACGCCGGAGCCCTTGGCCTGGGCCTCCTTGATGGCGGCGATGATGCGGAGGGCCTTGTCGATGTCCTTCTGCGACGGGGCGAACACCTCGTTCACGACCTCGATCTGGCGCGGGTTGATGATGGACTTGCCGTCGAAGCCGAGGGTCTTGATGAGTTCGACCTCCTTGCGGAAGGTGTCCATGTCGTCCAGGTTCGAGTACACCGTGTCGAAACAGGCGATGCCGGCGGCGCGGGCCGCGACGACGATGGTCTCGCGGGCGAGCAGGAGTTCAGCCCCGCCCGGGGTGCGCTGCGTCTTGAGGTTGGCGGAATAGTCCTCGGCGCCGAGGGCGATGCCCATCATGCGCTTGGAAGCGGTTGCGATCTCGTAGGCGTTCACCACGCCCAGGGCGCTCTCGATGGCGGCCATGATGAGCGTCCGGCCCACGCAGCCGAGTTCGGTCTCGACCTTGACGATCTCGGCCTCGAGTTCACGGACCTCATCGGCCGTCTCGGTCTTGGGCATGCGGATCACATCGACACCGGCCTTCACGACGGCTTCGACGTCCTTCCGGCCGTAGGGTGTGTTCAGCGGGTTGATGCGGACCACCATCTCGGTGCCGCCGAAGTCGATGGACTTCAGGGCGTTGTGCACCAGCAGGCGGGCGGCGTCCTTCTCGGCCATCGTCACGGAGTCCTCGAGGTCCAGCATGATGGAGTCGGGGCCGTAGATGTGGGCGTCGGCCATCATTCCCGGATTGTTGCCGGGAACGAACATCATCGTCCTTCTCAGTCTTTCCATACGTCCTTCCCCGTTGCGCGGACGGCGGCCGCAGTTACACGTGCACGGATGGTGCAGTCGAGGGCACCCTTGTCCGTGGCTTTGACATAGGCGTTGTCGATCCCCAGGCCCGAGAGGGTCTCCGTGATCACCGCCTTGATCTGCCGGCCGAACTGGGCGGCGACAGAACTTTGAAGTTCCACTTGCAGGCCGTCACCCGGAGCGATCTGGATCAGGATATCCCCGGACTCCAGCGTGCCGGCCACAGCGTTTTTGATTTCCATAGCGTATTGAATAGTTAAGCTTGATGTGCAGGTCTCAGCAGGTCAAGGACCACCTTGACGGGATTGAAGGTTTCGAGCGGCACCTCCACGAAGAGGGTGTTCCAGTCGCTCATCGCGCCGTTCCACAGGCCGGGGAGTTCCAGCGCCTTGAGTTCGCGGCCCTGGAAACTCTTCGAACTGATGAAGCCGGCGTCCTGGTCCACGTGTTCGAGCAGGTTGAACTTGCCGCCCTTGTAGTCGCGCAGGCAGCAGACGAGATCCACCGGGTTGAAGTGCGTCGCATGGGACATCGCCGTCATCGCGCCCTGGTCTTCCTTGTTGATCTGGACGCTTTCCAGGATCTGGAGGGAGGTGGCGCCGTCCTTGCCGGCGATGATGTACGGACCGCCGCCGGGCTCGCCCTCGTTGCGGACCATGCCGCACACGCGGACCGGCCGGTTCAGTTTCGCACGGAGCAGTTCCACGCGCTCCGCCTCGCCGCGGGCCAGGGGCAGTTGGACGCAGAGTTCCTTGTCCAGGAAGTTCTCGATCTCGTTGCACAGTTGCACGGTCGGAGCCTCGTCGAGTTTGCGGAGGTAGTCGAAGATGCGGTCACGCACCTTCAGGGCCTCGCCCATCAGGACCTTCTTGTAGCGGGCGGTCGTGCCGAGGAGTTTCTCGTGGGCGACATTGTCGATGTTCTTGATCGAGACGAGTTCGGCATCCACCTTGTCCAGGTTGTAGATGAGGGCGCCGTGGCCGGCGGGACGGAACAGGAGGGCGTCGTCATCGGTCCGGAAGGGCTTGTTCTTCGCATCGACGGCGATGGTGTCGGTGGCCTTGTCCTGATAGGTGAAGGTCACGTTGTACTTCACGCCGTAACGGGCCTCGAAGCAGTCTTTCACCGCTGCGAGCGCCTCCTCGAAGAGGGTCTGATGCTCCGGGGAGATGGTGACGACCAGGTTGCAGGTGCCGTCGGCATTGCGCATATAGGTCGCGGCTTCCACCAGATGTTCGGCGATGGCGGTGCGCACTTCCCCGCCGTCATAGCGGTGGAACTTGATCACGCCCTTCGGCTTCGCGCCGTAGCCGAGGCCTTCGTCGGTCAGGACCTTGCTCAGGACGGACTTCCGGTAAGCGGGGGTATCTTCCTTTCCGCCAAAAAGTTCATCGGTATAGAAGGCGAACTTTTCGATCTGGGCGGCGAGTTTGGCGCCGGCGGAGTCGGCCGGAAGGTCTTCCCCTTTTTCGAGGGTGGCAAGGCCCGCAAAGATGTCCTTGAACATGCGGGAAGCGGCGCCGGAGGCGGGCACGAACTTGCATTTGCCGGCGATTTCCGCGCCTTCGTAATAGCGGATCGCATCATCGGCTTCGGCCTCGGAGAGGACGCGGATACCCCGGTTCGGTGTGGCCGGGCCCACGATCTTCATCCAGGGGAATCCCTTCTTGAAATGCTCGATCTGCTCCTCGACGGTGCGGACGCTGGAGCCGCGCTCCCGGATCTGGTTGGTGTCTTTCTGGTTGAACATGGTTATCAGTTTGGTTTTTAAGTGGTTATTCGATATAGAACTCTCGTCGGTACTGGTACTGGCTCCGGAGCGACTCGAACCCCTGCGGTTCGGTCCTGAACATGAAATCGTCCGTGAAGATGGGGTAGTTGTACTGGAGGATGGAGGCGATTTCACCCTGGCTCTTGCCCTCCGCGTCGATCAGCACCGGATGCAGGTCCAGGTCCTCGGTCTCGGGATAGAAGTCCTCCAACTCCCGGATGCCGTAGCGGCGGGCGACGGCCCGGACCGCCATCGCGGTCCCGTTCTGCTTGCCCTGGTAGGAATAGCCCGCGATATGGGGCGTGGCGATGTCGCATTCCACCAGGAGGCGCTGGTTCACGTCCGGTTCGTTGCACCAGGTGTCGATGACCAGGGCACCCAGTTTGGGGCGGGCCCTGAGCAGGGCGGCCTCATCGACGATCTCGCCCCGCGCAGCGTTGATGAAGATGGCGCCCGGCTGGACCTTCGAGAAGAAGTCGTCATCGGCCATCCCGCGCGTGGTGTCGTCCAGGGGGACATGGAGGGTGATGATCTGCGCCTCCGCAAGCAACTCGTCCAGGGTATGGAAACCTTCGTGGCCTTCCCTTTCGGCCCGGGGCGGGTCGCAGCGCAGGATCTCGAAACCGAGTTTCCGGCCGGCGCGCTCCACCTTCCGGCCCACGTGGCCGACGCCGATGATGCCCAGTTTCGCGTTCTGGAGCGGAATCTTCTTCCGCGCAGCCACGCCGTACAGGGCGGAGAACACATAGTCCATCACGCCGCCGGCATTGCATCCTGCCGCGCTGTAAACTTCGATCCCGTGCGCCCCGCACCAGGGCAGGTCGATATGGTCCGTCCCGATGGTGGCGGTCGAGATCATCTTCACGGCCGTGCCTTCCAGCAGTTCCGCGTTGCAGCGCGTCCGGGTACGGGTAATCAGCACGTCGGCATCCAGGCAGTCCTCCCGGCGGATTTCCGGGCCGGGTTTATAGACCACCTCGGCATAAGGTTCGAAAACACCTTCCAGGAAGGGAATATGAGCGTCAGCGACGATCTTCATGGCTTGTCTTCCTCCATTCAACAAAGATAACAAATCCTTCTGAATTCCGGAGGGGTTATCGCACTGAAAATCCAAAACTGTCGAAGAAGTCCGCGTAATGCCCGTTATGGAGGTCGGTTCCCTGCGTATCGTAGAGTCCCTGGGCGATGAGCGCTTCCGCCCGGACGCTCACGGCTTCGCCGTACAATCCCTCCAGCGAACCGATGTTCCGCTGGAAAAGCGCACCCGCCTCCTTGAGGCTGTGATACCGGTCCATGTCCAGGTAAAGATAGCGTTCAGGATGGGCCAGCACGGGCTGGTAGCCCCGGTCCAGCAGCCGCCTGACCTCGTCCTCGGGAACGATGTTGCCGATGCGGCTGGCCTTGTGGATGGGCAGTTCGATCAGGATATGGTTGCCCTCCCAGGGCAGCAGCCACCCCTTTTCGAGCGTCTCGGGCCAGGTTTCCGGGATGAGGCGGTATTCCATCGACGGCGTAAGTTCTAGCGGAATCCCCCGCCCCTGCAGTTCCTCCTGGAGCCGCTCGCAGGCGGCGATGACCACCTCCGGCTCATTGGGATACTTCCCCACCCGATGGGACGTGCACACCGCTTTCCGGAAGCCCCACGAGACCTGCCGCTCCGCCAGGGCCACCGCCTCCTCCATGCACCGCGCCCCGTCATCGAGGCCCGGCAGGATATGGCAATGGCAGTCTGTGTGGGGATCGATCATCATGTGGCGGCATCCGGTTTCCATAGGTCTTGTCTGATTCCCTGCAAAGATACAACATTTTCCCGGCACGGGAGGCTCATTCGCCAGATACAACTGACATGTTATTCTCAGTTCACAATTTCATACGGTCATCGTTCCGGGCTTACCCCCGAATCTCTTATTCCGTCCATGGTGGTCCAATGGATGGACCACCATAAGCATTTTACCCGCATTTTTGCTCACGGTGGTCCAACTGGTGGACCACCGTGAGCAGGCTTCTACAGTTCGTTCTTGACGTCAGACGTCAATGGTGAGGCAATCTATACGAAAAATCCCCCTCAGACTACTCTGAGAGGGATTTTTGTGGAGCATAGGAGAATCGAACTCCTGACCTTTTGAATGCCATTCAAACGCTCTACCAACTGAGCTAATACCCCGTTTTCCGCGCCGGTAGTACCGGTTTGGGATTGCAAAGGTAGGGAGTTTTTTCCAATTTGCAAATATTTTCAGCGATTTTTTTGTAAAAAAACGTATTATTGTAAAAATTACTATATTTGTTCCAATCATCAGAAACAAGCCAACCATGACAATGTCACTTATCAGGCGGATCGTGGTGTCCGCGGCGGCGGCCGCCGGGCTGCTGGCGATGCCGGCGGCGAATGCCCAGAACCAGTTGAAGCCCTGGACCCGGGGCGGTTTCGAAACGCACAGGTACCGCAACGTGTTTGCGGAGATGGGGTATGCCCCGGCGGAGATTGATGCCCGGCTCGAGGCCATCTTCCAGGAGGTCTTCTACGGCCCTGACAAAGTGTATTTCGAGGTCGGGGACGATATGGGCTACATGTCCGACGTCAAGAATTTCGACGCCCGGACCGAGGGGATGTCCTACGGGATGATGATCGCCGTGCAACTGGACAAGAAGGCCGAATTCGACCGCCTGTTCCGCTGGGCGAAGAAGTATATGCAGTACCAGGACGGGCCGATGAAGGGCTACTTCGCCTGGAGCCTCGCACCGGACGGCACCATCAAGGGCCGCGGCCCGGCCTCCGACGGCGAACTCTACTTCATCACCTCGCTCATCTTCGCCTCGAACCGCTGGGGCAATGACGGAGATATCAATTACCTCGCCGAGGCGCAGTTCATCCTCGACTCTTCCTGGGAGAAAGACGGTTCCGAGGGCATCAAGCCGTTCATCGACAAGGAGAACCACCTGATCGTCTTCACGCCGGACGGCCGGGGTACCGGCTACACCGACCCGTCCTACCACCTGCCCGCCTTCTACGAGGTCTGGGCCCGCTGGGCCGACGACGGCCGGGCCGATTTCTACCGCGCTTGCGCCGACGCCAGCCGGGAGTACCTCCACAAGAGCATCAACCCGGAAACCGGCCTGAATCCCGACACCAATAACTTTGACGGCTCCTTCATCGAGTCCCCGGCCTTCTTCGGCCGCCGGATGAAGCCCGCTTTCCGCTTCGATTCATGGCGCGTGCCGATGAACATCGCCCTCGACTACTCCTGGGCCTGCGCCGACCGCGAATGGCAGACGAACTACGCGAACACCATCCAGGACTTCTTCTATTCCAAGGGAATCGACACGTTCGCGGACCAGTACAACGTGGACGGCACCGAAGTCGAATTCGCGATGCCGGCCGGCCAGGGCGAATTCCGCGGTACGGGCACCCGCCACTCCGTGGGCCTCGTGGCCACGGTGGCCGCCGCAACGCTCGCCGCGGACCACGCCATCTCCCGCGAGTTCGTCCAGCGCCTCTGGGACAGCAGGAACGTTCCCTACGAGGACGGCTATTTCGACGCCTATTACGACGGCATACTCCGTCTCTTCGCATTCATGCATCTGAGCGGACACTACCGGGTCATCGAACCGGTGGGTAACTAGCGCTGTTCCAACTGTTTGCGGACCGCCTCCAGGTAGAAAGCCCTGCGCTGCTCCTGCGTGAGGCGGTATCGCGCCAGGCGCGAGGCGGCCTTGAGGCCGTCGGCCAGGTTGCAGACGAAAAGGTCGTCGATGTCGGCGATGTAGAGCCGGTCGTAACGGAGGTCAAGGTCCCGTTGCAGGCCGAGGGTATAGTTCATGGCCTTGACGGCATCGCCCTCCGAGAGATTGTCCTTGCTGAAAACGAAAAGCCCCATCCGGTCCCAGTGGCCATAGAACCCGCTCGCCGCCTTGGACACCTTGCTTTCCAGGATGCGCCGCATCGGCAGGGCCATCCGCCAATAGGGTAATTCCTTGACACCCACATACTTTCCGGTTCGAAGGCCGAAGGAGTAGCCGCTCTCCTGGATCCGGTCGAAATCGTCTCCGGGCTTCACCTGCGTGATGCCGGCGATGTCATCCATCAGGGCGAGACCGGCCGCCTTGCTCTCCTCCATCGCCCGCGTCACCTCGATGCCGATCCCGTGGCCGTCCGGTGACTGCAGGTCCGGCCGGTCCCGGTTCACGAGTGTCTCGAAATCGTGCCCCAGCACCGTGGCGAGCACGACTTGCGCGTACTTCTCGAAGAAGCACGTGTCGAACTTCTGCACGGACTGGCCGCCCGTGGACGCCGTATGGCTTTTCTTGCCGGACATAGACACGCAAATGTAGCCAATTTCCGGAATTATTCCATTGGTCAAGTGCTAGAAAAAGCGTACATTAGCGCAAACGTATCGAAACGATGATGAAACCCTTCCAACTCCTCTCCCTCGTGACGGCGCTCGCGGTCGCGACAGGCGTCCATGCCCAGAGCATCTATCCCGACGGCTATGAACCCGAAAGTTGCACCAGCATCATGGTGGGCCGGCTCGCCTCCACGGACGGTTCCGTGTTCACGTCGCACACCTGTGACGGCGTCTCGCACACCTGGATTTCGATGGAACCCGCCGCCGACCACCGGAAAGGTGACGTGTTCGAGGTGTACAAAGGCCTCCGCCACACCAAGTTCAAGGGCGACACCACCGGCGTGCGCAAGGTGGGCGAAATTCCGGAAGTCCGCCATACTTACGCCTATGTCAATACGGGCTATCCCTGCCTGAACGAGAAGCAACCCGCCATGGGAGAGAGCACCTTCACGGGACCCGACACCCTCATCAACAAGGATGCGATGTTCCTCATCGAGGAGTTGGCGCGCCTGGCGCTGATGCGCTGCGACAACGCCCGCGACGCCATCCGTCTCATGGGTGAAACGGCCGAGAAATACGGGTACGGCGACACCGGCGAATGCCTTACGGTGGCCGACAAGAACGAGGTCTGGGCCTTCGAGATCGTCGGCTGCGGCCGCGACAAGGTGGGCGCCGTATGGGTGGCCCAGCGCGTCCCGGACGACGAGGTGTCCATCTCCTGCAACATCCCCCGCATCGGGAAGATCGACCGCCGCGACAAGGACCATTTCATGGCCTCCGACAATGTGGAAGCCGTGGCGAAGGAATACGGCCTGTGGGACGGCCAGGGTGATTTCGTCTGGTTCAAGGCCTACAACTCCCGCAAGGACAGGAAGAACTTCGCCATCCGCGACTGGTTCGTGTTCAATACGCTCGCCCCGTCCCTGGGCCTGTCGATGGACGATCCCGACCTCCCCTTCAGCATCAGGCCCGAGCACAAGGTGAGTGCCCGCGAAGTGATGAAACTCCTGCGCGGCACCTACGAAGGTACCCCATACGACATGTGCAAGGACTGGAAAATGGTCACGGCCAAGGGTGACACCATCGTCAGTCCGGTCGCGAACCCATGGCTCGTCGCCGACACCCGCAACACGCTGAACACCGTCGCCCCCGGCACGGTCGAGTTCGTCCGCACCCTCGCCGTGTGCTGGTGCTCCTACTCGACGGTCCTGCAACTGCGCAACTGGCTGCCCGACGGGGTGGGCGGCATCCTCTGGTACGGCGTGGACAACCCCGCCGAGAGTCCCCGCATCCCCATCTTCGCCGGCGGCACTTCCCTCCCCGCCGCCTTCGACAACTGTGGCCAGAAGCAGTATGTCCCGGACTGCGTCCTCTGGACCTTCCGCCGCCCGAACCGGCTGGGTACCGTCGCATGGCAGAAGAACAAGGACGACTTCGAGAAACTCATCCTGGAGATGGAGGACGTCGCCTTCGAGGGCCTGCCTAGACTGGAGAACAATCCCTCCTCCACGGCCCTGAACGCCTACACCGCGCAGATTTACGAGCAGTGTGCCAAGCAATGGACAGACCTGGAGGAAAAACTCTGGATCAAGCACGGACGCGGATTCTGAGCCAAACCCTTGGCGTTTCCCGTACGATTCTGTATATTTGTGAGTTGAACAAACCAGCACGACTATGGCAAAGACAGCAGGTAAAATCATCTTCTGGGTGGTCCTCGTCCTCCTTCTGGCGGGCGCGGCATTCGGATATTACAAATTCCTGTGGGTGTTCAGCGACGGCACCAAGACCGGCGAACTGAACTCCCTTACTTACACGGGCTACATCTGGAAAACCTACGAAGGCGAGATGATCCTCTCCGGTTACGGCAGCAAGGGTTCCATCGGCGGTTCCGTCCAGTCCAAGTTCTTCAAGTTCTCCGTGGCGGACAAGGCCATTGCCGAAGAACTCCGCGAACTCACCGGCCAGCGGGTGACCGTCCATTACAAGGAGTACAAGGGAGCCCTCCCCTGGCGCGGCTATGAGCGCGCCATCGTGGACCGCATCGACAATGCCGAACCCGTCCAGACGGGACCTTCCAACCGCCTTCCCTACGACGCATCCGCAGAACAAGTCTTCTTATGAAAAAGTATCTGATCCTTCTGGGCGCCACCCTCGTGGGCGGCGTTCTTTTTGCCCAGCCCCGCGTGATCGGGGTGCATCCTGCCCATGACGGCAAGATCCTGACGATGGAAGAGGCCGTGGTCGGCCGCCTGTCCCCCGAGAACCGCTATTATTCCTGGACCGGCGACAACGAATACCGCTACATGGACGGTCGGAAAATGATGACGGCCACCATCGGGAAGAACGGCGAAATCCAACTTTCCGAGTCCTCCGCCGACGCCCTCCCTGGCCGGGGAATGCCGATGCGGGGAATGCCCGGTGTCACCACGCAGGGAGGCTGGAGAGCCCTCAACGTGGGTAACAGCCTGTACATCACCGACGGCAAGGACACCGTGGCCGTGGCCGTTTCCAACGACCGCGAGATCGTGTACGGCCAATCCGTGAGCCGGAACGAGTTCGGCATCAACGGGGGCATCTTCTGGGCCCCTTCGGGCCGGAAACTGGCTTTCTACCGCAAGGACGAGTCCCGGGTCACCGACTTCCCGCTCCTGAACATCCGCACCCGTACCGGCGAACTCGAACTCATCAAGTACCCGATGAACGGCATGGATTCGGAGATCGTCTCCCTGGGCATCTACGACCTGGACAAGGGCAGTACCGTGTATCTGAACGTCCCGGAATTCACCCCGGAGCGCTTCCTCACTAATATCAGTTGGTCCCCGGACGACAAGTCCGTCTATGTGCAGGTCCTGGACCGCACCCAGCACCACATGAAGTTGAACCAGTACAGCGCCGCCACCGGCCAGTTCGTCCGCACGCTCCTGACGGAGGATGACGAGCGCTGGGTGGAGCCGCTGGACCCGGTCCGCTTCCTCAAGGGCCGCACGGACCTGATGATCTACCGGACCGACCTCCGCGACGGCTACCGCAACCTCTATCTGCTGGACACCCTGGGCAATATCCGCCGCCTCACCCCCGTTGACGCCGATGTCGCCTATCTCGGCAACGACGGCACGAACGTCTTCTACACCTCGGCGGAAATCTCCCCCGTGGAGAACCACCTGTACAAGGTGACCGTCAAGGCGCCGGCGAAGAACGCCCTGGCGAAGGCCAAGATCGGCAAGCCGCTGGCCCTCACCCCGGAGCGCGGCTGGCACAGCGTGACCATGAACGCGTCCTGCACCTGGTTCTTCGACCGGTACGCGAACCTGGACACGCCGGGCGTCACCCTGCTCAGAAGCACCGACGGCAAGCATACGGAGAAACTCTTCGAGTCCGGTGACCCGCTGAAGGACTACGCCGTGGGCGCCGTCGAACTGGGCACCGTCCCGAGCGCCGACGGGAAGTTCGACAACTACTACCGGCTCTACTATCCGAAGGATTTCGACCCGGCGAAGAAGTACCCGGTCGTCGTCTATGTCTATGGCGGCCCGCACTCCCAGATGGTCCAGGACGGCTGGATGGGCGGCGTCCGGATGTGGGAGATGTACATGGCCGAGCACGGCTATGTCGTGTATGTGCAGGACAACCGGGGCACTTCCAACCGCGGTTCCGAGTTCGAACGCTCCATCAACCGCCAGTGCGGCCAGGCTGAGATGGCCGACCAGATGGTGGGCATCCGCCGCCTGATGGAATTCCCCTGGGTGGACAAGGACCGCATCGGCGTCCACGGCTGGAGTTACGGCGGTTTCATGACCATCAGCCTCATCACCAACTATCCCGACGTGTTCAAGGTGGCCGTCGCCGGCGGACCGGTCATCGACTGGAAATGGTACGAGATCATGTACGGCGAGCGTTACATGGACACGGAAGCCACGAACCCCGAAGGCTTTGCGAAGACTTCGCTCATCAACAAGGCGAAGGACCTCAAGGGCAAACTCCTCATCTGCCAGGGCGCCGTGGACAACACCGTCGTCTGGGAGCACTCCCTCAGTTTCGTCGAGGAGTGCATCCGGAACAACGTCCAGGTGGACTACTTCCCCTATCCGACGGACCCGCACAACGTGGGAGGCCGGCGCCGGATCCACCTGATGGACAAGGTGACGATGTATTTCGAGGACTACCTGTAGGTCTCGAAACGGACGTCTTTCAGTTGAAGCATCCCGGGATCGTCGATCCGGGATGCTTCTTCCGTATAGAAGAAGACGCAGTCCTTCAGCGTGATGTCGTGGATCATCCGCAGGGTACCGGAGGCTTTCACGCCGGTGCGGCAGTCCCGGCAGGTCACGCGGGAGATGTGGATGTCGTGGAAGTCGGGCAGGAAGTTCTCCGTCTCGGCAGCCATGGCGTCGTCCCGGCCTACCGGACGGTCCGCGTAAGAAGTCTCGAAGACCACCGCCTCGCCCTGGATATCGGACATGTAGATATCACTGATCCAGATGTTCCCGGTCTTGCCGCCCCGTTCGGGTGCGCTCTTGAAACGAAGGCCGGTATCGGTTCCGGAGAAGGTGTTGTTCCGCACCACGATGTTGTACATGCCGCCGGAGAATTCCGAGCCGATGACAAAGCCGCCATGGGCATGGAACACGGTATTGTCCTCGATGAGGATATTCTCACAGGGGCCGTCCTTCAGCGCCGCGGCGCCCGCACCGCCCTTCATGCAGATGCCGTCGTCGCCCACGTCCACGGTGTTGCGGACGATGAGCACGTTCCTGCACTGGCCGATGTCGATGCCGTCACCGTTCTGCGCATTCCAGGGGCAGCGGACCGTGACGCCGTCGATAACCACGTCCCTGCAGCGCTGCGGGACCAGGTGGAACTTCGGGGAGTTCTGGAGGGTGACGCCCTGGACGAGGACCCGCTCGCAGTCCGTGAAACGGACGAGGTGCGTCCGGATCTTCTCCTGGGCTTCATAGGTATCGGCAATGTTGTCGAAAGCCTTGAGACCGAAAGGGTACCAGAGGTCGCCCTTCTCCGTGACGGTACCGCCCATGCGCCTGAAGGCGTTCCATTCCGTGTCGCTCACCTTGGAGCGCTTCACGCCGCGCCACCATTCGCCGTTTCCGTCGATGATGCCCGCTCCCGTGATGCTCACGTCCGTCCGCTTGGAGGCGGAAATCCCGGGCACCGCTTTCCCGTCCTTCAGGTGCGCAGCCCGGTCGGGTGTCAGGAGGATCACCGCGTTCCGTTCCAGGTGCAGGTCCATCCGGTCCTTCAGCGTGAGCGGCCCGGTGAGCCAGATTCCCGCCGGGACGACAAGATGCCCGCCGCCCTGCTTCTCCAACGCCTTGAGCGCCTTCCCGAAGGCCTCGGTATTGTCTGTGACACCGTCTCCCACGGCGCCGAAATCGGCCAGGGAAAGTGCCAGGTCCGGGATTCCCGGCAGCGCCGGTTCCTGCATCTGCACAGGCAGATTCCGGTAATAGGTCACATACTCCCCCGCTGAGGCGGAGAGGGTCGCGGCGGCCAGGAAGAGGCCCAGGGCAAGGATGGTATTACGCATGGGAGACTAGGAATGCTTCAGTTGTCGATACAGGATTTCAATGGGATGGAAGGCCTTGACGCCCGTCCCGTCCAGGATCTGCTGGCGGCATGAAGTCCCGGGGGCGGCGACGAGGACGGTCTTTCCCGCATCGGCCGTCGCCTTCCGGATGGTCGGGAACAGGACCATTTCCCCGATGGCCATCGAGGTTTCGTAATGTTCCTTCTCGTAGCCGAACGATCCGGCCATTCCGCAGCATCCGCTGGGGATGACATGGACGGTCGCACCCGGAAGGAGGCGGAGCATCTCGGCACATTTCCCGACTCCGATAAGGGATTTCTGCTGGCAATGGCCATGCAGGTAGATGTCGGCGGCGGTTTCCCGGAACGCCTCCGCGGAGATGCGGCCGGCGGCCACTTCCCGGACGATGAACTCGTCGAACAGGAGGCAGTTCGCGGCCAGTTTCCGGGCTTTCTCCCGCATTTCGGGCGGGACCAGGTCCGGATACTCGTCGCGGAAGGAAAGGATGCAGGAAGGTTCGATGCCCACGAGCGGAGTTCCCTCCGAGATGAGGTCCGCGAGGAGCGTCACGTTCTTGACGGCATACTTCTTCGCCAGTTTCAGGCAACCTTTGGAGATGGGAGCCCGCCCGCTTTCCGTGTGACGGGGAATCTCGACGGAATAGCCCAGCCGTGTCAGGAGGCGGGCGAAGGTGAGGCCCAGTTCGGCCTCCTGGTGGTTCGTGAATTCATCGGCGAACAGATATACCTTCGGGCCGTTGCCGGAAGGCTCCCGCGCCACCAGTTTCCGCATGCTGAAGCGGCTCAGCCGGGGAATCTGCCGGTCGGCGGAGAAACGGACGATCCGCTTGATCAGGGCCGCGGAAGGTTTCCAGGAGGCGAAGAAGTTATAGAGCGGACGCACCGTGGCGCCCAGCGATTCGAACCAGGACATCCGAGCCACCATCCAGGTACGCAGGGGCGTTCCGAACCGGTCGTAGCGCTGCTGCAGGATCTCGCTCCGGAGTTTGGTCATGTCCACGTTGGAAGGGCACTCGGAGAGACAGCCCTTGCAGGCGAGACAGGAGTCCAGCATCCGCTGCAGTTCGGGACTGCCGAACAGCGACGACTTCGCATCGAATCCGTTCGTCAGGACCTCCCGGATGACATTGGCCCGGGCCCGGGTGGAGAACAGTTCATCCCCGGTCACTTTGAAAGCGGGGCACATCGTGCCTCCGATGAGGTTGGATTTCAGGCAGGCACCGGCCCCGTTGCACTGCTCCACCGAGCACATGAGCGCATGGGCCTGCGACCGTACGCCGCTCGCCCCTTCCACCCGGCATTCGTCGAAGGCGGCCCGCCAGTTATAATAGGTCCTGTCGCCGGCCAGTTCCGTTTCCACGCTGTACCGCTGTCCCACGGCATACCGCAATCCTTCGTCCATCGGCGGCGTATCGACGATCTTGTGCAGGTTGAAGATCCCGTCCGGATCCCAGGTTCGCTTGACCTCGCACATCATCCGGTACACGGTTTCCCCATACATGAGCGGGATGAATTCCCCGCGGAGCCGTCCGTCGCCGTGCTCGCCGCTCAGGCTGCCCTTGTGCTTCCGCACCAGCCGGGCCGTTTCCGTCGCCACTTCCCGGAACAGTTTCCGTCCTTCGGTCGTCTTGATGTTGATGATGGGGCGAAGGTGCAGTTCCCCGGTGCTGATATGCCCGTAATAGACGCAGGAAGCGCCCAGGCGCTCCAGCATTTCCCCGAAATCCCGCATATAGGCAGGGAGCCTTTCCGGGGCCACGGCCGTATCTTCGATGACGCCGATGGGCTTGGCATCCCCCTTCATGCCGCTCAGCACGCCCAGGCCGGCCTTGCGCAGGTCCCAGACCCGGTTCACATCGGCTCCGTACACCCGCGTGCAGGCATAGACCAGGCCGGAATCCTCCGCCGCAGCCTCGAAGGCGGCCGCCTGCGCGTCGATGTCCTCCCGGGTCTCTCCCCAGAATTCAACGATGACCAGGGCGGCGGGCAGTCCCTCGACAAAGAAGGAATTCCGTTTCTGTTCCAGGTTCTGGAAACTCAGTTCCAGGATTTTCCCGTCCATCAGTTCCACGGCGGCGGGATGGTGCCGGAGCGCGACCAGATTGGCCTGGAAACTCTTCTCCAGGGTATCGCAATGGGCGCAGACCACCATCTTTTCCGCCGGGGGCAGCGGGTCGAGGGAGACCTTGATCTCGGTGATGAAGGCCAATGTCCCCTCGGAGCCGACCAGCAGTTTGCACAGGTCCGCCCGCCCGCCTTCGATGGCTTCGTCGATGGCATAGCCGCAACTGCGGCGGCGGAGAGACCTGTCCGGGAAGGCCGCCTCCACCTCGGCGAGGACCGTCGGATCGGAGCCCCAACCTTCCAACTGCGTGAAAATCCTGTCCAGCAGCGGGTTGGAGCGGTCCGGATGTTCGGTGTCGAACAACGATCCGTCGGACAGGACGCCCTTGCAGGAGAGCACGTGATGCCGGGTGCTTCCGTACACCAGCGAGTGCGTCCCGCAGGAATTGTTGCCGAACATACCGCCGATGCAGCAGCGGTTGCTGGTGGACGTTTCCGGACTGAAATGCAGGCCGTAGGGCTTCAGGGCGAGGTTCAGTTCATCGCGGACCACGCCGGGCTGCACCCGCGCCCATCGCTGCTCCCGGTCCACCTCCAGGATCCGGTTCCACCCCCGGATATCCACGACGATACCGCTTCCCACCACCTGCCCGGCCAGTGAGGTTCCGGCCGCCCGGGGAATCACGTGCGTATCCAGGCGCCTGGCCTGGGCAATCAGGGCCTGTATCTCCTCGACGGTTTGCGGGAACGCAACGCCATACGGCACTTCCCGGTAAATGGAAGCATCGGTGGAGTAAGCCATCCGGTGGAGAACGTCGGTATGTATCTGCGGTTTCATGAGGTGAAATCAAGTTCGGGCATAGGCGATGCCGACCAGCACCAGGCCCAGGATGAGGAAGAAGGCCGCGCGGAAGAGGACATTCAGGATCCCGGTCTTGACCGTGAGCCAGAATGCGGTCCGGTTGTCAACCTTCAGCCACTGACGGTAATCGATGAACACGAGGACGGCGGTGAGCAGGATGCCCAGTTTGGCGTCCTGGCCGAAGGACAGGAGCAGCGCCAGGAACATGAACAGGCAGAACTGGCACAGGACATAGGCCGATGCCGCCGCGGCGCCGGACATGCTCACCTTGTATTTCTTCCTGAGAAGGACGGCCATCGCGAGCCACATGAACAGGAAATTGTCCAGGAAAAGCGGGATGCCCTTGCTGCGAAGGTCGCCCTCGACCGCCGCCAGGGATTGTTTCCAAGGGGTATCCGCCCCCTCGGGGAACAGATCCAACTGGGTGATGATGAGGGCTGTGGATGCGCCTTTGGCGATGTTCACTATGAACCGCCTTTGCCAGTCATCCCTGCCAAGACTATCGACTTGTTCCTCGATTAACCGGGATATATCGTATGCCGATTCAGCGATGGAGGAGCGGGCAGGTTTGGGTTGGACGACCGCCATCAGCAGGGTAAAGAGCGAATAGAACACCAGCAGGGACGTGAAAGGCGCCAGATAGCGCCCGTGCTGGCCACGCTGGATGTAATCCCGAAGCATGTAGCCGGGTCGCAGGAGCAGATGGGAGAACGTCCGCTTTGCATCATCGTTCAGGAACGGAATGATTGCCTCGCGGGCGCCGATATAGACACTGTCTTCGTGCGTACGCTTCCTGGCCGGCTTCCGCTCCTTGGCGGGTTTCCTCCAGGGAATGTAACCCAATTCGCAGTAAATGGCGAAGAGCCGGTACCAGGCCCGTATTTTCTGAGCAATAGCCATAGATTTGCAAAATTAGGAAAACTCACGGACAATACCTACAAGCCCCGGCCCCGGACGGCAGATTTTGATTTAATGGCTTACTATGGGATGGGCAATCAAGCAGAAAACCTCAAAAAAGCAAGTTCTGCTCTTGCGTTATTAAAAAAAAGTTCATATCTTTGCATTCCCAATTGAACGAGGGCATAGCTCAGTTGGTTTAGAGCGCTTGCTTGACAGGCAAGAGGTCACTGGTTCAAATCCAGTTGTCCTCACTCCAAAAGACTTGAATTCAAATTCAAGTCTTTTTTTGTATTGACCTGTTCATCCCATGTAGAAACAGGCAAGAGGTCGGCAGGTGAAGCCTCCCATAGGCATATACCTATGGACATCCTATTGCCTGGAGCAACTCCAGGTTCCGCTTTAGACGGATCGGACGCCCTCGTCTTACCCGACATTATACGCTCAGCAAACCAGATGGGCTAAGCCACCATTGCCGCACGCAAATCTTTAAGGTCTGACAGGGTGCAGGTGCTTCTCTTAGCGAGTGACGGAACTTTTGCCGTCAGAGCCAACCTCGTCCTCTCGGACTGATTACGCAGGATTTCGCGGATGTAATATCTCGCACCAATGTTGTACGAGGCGTTCAAGTCGCAGTTATAGACCTTGCCACTGGGGAACTCGCAAAGAGAGTAGTTCTTACCCGCTTTCTCTGCTTCTCTGCCCCGTAAGACTCGGCCGCTCCCGTCAAAGGCAAGACGACTGGTATTCCACGCGCAGACTCGACTGACCCGAATGCCGGCACGATGGGCTTTGACAAGGACCATAGATTGAACATACCTCGCCCTCCACAGGGCAAGGCGCTGCTTTTGGGAGCCTCTCTTTTTCCCATTAAGATCCAGCGCCTCCATGACAATCGTGTCAACTCCATAAAGCATGGCCATGTCAACAATAAACCGGGCTGTCTTGACCGAGATGTCATCGTTCAGGCCCCTTGCCTTTGCCCAAAGTCCTGGCATCCGTCTGGCTCCTGACTGCTGTGCATGTTTGATATGTCCGATGCAATGCCGAAGATGGTCGTATTCTGAAGGCAGGTGCAAGAAACGCCTGCCGACGACCGTGCCGTCCGAGGTCATGACGGAACAAACACACGCACTGTTCAGTCCTAAATCTACAGAAAGGATCCGTTGGCTGTCAATATTGTTTGAATCAGTGAGTGTCACCCGTTCTTCAAAAGAGAAATCAAGGCTCCAGACTTTTCCGCGCTGGCGAAGGGTCGGAACACATTCTTTACGGTTAGAGCATCGACGGAGAATGTAATCCACGTCGCATTTTCGGAGCGAAATTTCTATCCAGTCCCATGTATTGCGTGTCCAGACCTTGATTCGGGCGGTATATGTTCCCGTGCGGACAAAACAATTGTCCCGATACATCGCTGGATAAACAAAACCCGCTTTGGGAACGGATGGCCGCCTTTTCCGTTCCGAAACAGGATAATCATTCCAGTTATCGAGAGAGGAATGGTAAGACGATATGAGACCGAAGGCTTCCGCAATGGCTGCTCTACGAAGATAGGAGGGAAATTTATAGAAAGAATCAGAAAAAGAATACTTTGGGGTCCCGTTCTTTGCAGTCTTAATGCAAAGTTTCTCGCCTACCCTGACAGCCATCTGATTGTTGTTACAGTCAGCAAATGCATTCCATTCCGCTTCCATCATGCCGATGAACCAGTCTACGGCTTCCCGATACTTCATGAGGGTACCCTTGAGACAAGTGGGCACTTGCCTTAATCTGACTGAATATGAAGTCACGATCTTCATTTTGGCCGATGTAAACCTGACTTCAAGATAAGCATTTTTACGAGTCTTTCCTAACAAAAAAGAGACCCATAACTGTGCAAGGGTCTCTTTGTATATCCGATAATGCTTATTCTGCCAAACAGTCGCACGATTTACCAGCGGATTTCCACCTTTACATCGTCAGGGTTGTTGGGAAAGCGAAGGAAGAGGGTGCTGCTTGCTTCATCCCAGGACCACTCCCCCGCCTGCTGACCGTCCACCAGCACGCTCAGCGGTTTGCGACGAAGGAGGATACGCGTCACATTGACTGTTTCCGCAGGGGCTTTGCAGGTGTAGGAGAAAGTGCGGGCGGTTTTGCTGAGGTCGTAGGCCCGGCTGGCGGCAGCGAGGATGGCGGGAGCCTTGGGGGCTTTCCGGAGGTCGTACAGGAAGGCTTGGGCGCCCGGCCGGACCACGGCTCGGGAAAGGACCGGAAGGGCCGGGTCGAACAGGTCGATGAAAGAGCCTTCCAGCACATAAGGTTCGTCCGAGACGCTTTCGTCCAGCGCGGCGGCAATCTTGTAAGGGCCCCGGTCCAGCAGGAAGTGGTTCTTCCACTGCAACGCACCGTACTGGGACTCGACGGTAAAAAGCAGCATGGCATCGCCGCCCGCAGTCATCACATAATCCTTCGGATCGTACCGAAGCACGCACAGGCGCCCCTTGCCACAGGGATAGACTCCTCTCGGGAGGCCCGGCTCCAAGCCCAGCAAGGCAAACAGATGGTCGGACGGGGCATCAAACGCATACTCACCCGTGTTCCACCATTCGCGCACTCCCTGGAAAGGATCCGTGTCCGTTCCGTTGTAAACCAGCACTCCCCCATCCCGCACCCAATCGGCCAGATGCTCGTGCGCGGACGGGTCCATCGGCTTCATGTTGGCGTAGGTCATCAGGAGGACCTTCACGTCCCGGAGCGCCTCCGGATAACCCAGGTTCTCGATGTGGGTAATGCCCACCGGGACCCCGCGCTTGAGCAGCGGCAGGGCCAGGCCGAAGAAGTTCGAGAGTTGCGGGTCCTCATACCCGTCGTGGACCGGGAACCGCTGGAACATCAACGAATTGCCCATCAATACGGAGATTCCCCCGGAACCGTCCAGTGTGTTCCGGGACGCGGGCATTTCCTGCAGGGCGTTCGTCATGACCTGCATCATCGAGGCGAAATCCTGCGGGATGAGGATCTTTTCGTCCGAGCCCGGACCGGCGGGATAAGGACGCCCGTAGATACGCTCCGGCCAGGGCATGATCTCATAGGTGTCGATCTGCGGATACAGCAACTGGGCTGCGAAAGTGGCCTGGTAGTTCCGCCGGAAATCGCCCCAGTCACGGGTGGCGTCCTCGATCGGGTCGGTCAGGAACCAGACGCGGCGGCCGGTCGGAGCCGTCATCGATGCCATACAGCCGTATTCCAGGTACGCCGTCTCGAACACCCGCTCGCCGCGCACGCCATTAAAGTAATCAGGCACCCGGGAGGTGCCGGTCCACACCTGGGCGATGTACCCGTCGATGCAGTCCATCGACGCAAGCGAGGCCTCCGGCGAGACGATCTGCCACATCGAATAGTTCAGGAGCGAGTGCGTGGGCACATAGCACTTGATGTCCCGGCCCAGCGAGCGGCCGTACTCCTTCGCATAGGAACACACTTCCTCCAGGGCCCGGTAATACAGGTGGTATTTCAGTTTGGACGACAGATAGGTGGCTTCGGGCGATTCGTCCTGCGGGCGCCAGTCCTCTCCGTAATAGGCTTTCCACTCGCGCCTGAACGCCTCGGAATAGCCTCCATGGGCCCAGAACTCGGGCTCTTCCAGGAAGATATGGTCCACCCCGGCGTCGATGACGCGCTTGATGTGCCGTTCCTTGAAGTACGCGAGATAGTTCTCCGTGGGAACGATGTACGGGACCATCGGCCCATGCCAGATCGTGTCTCCGTCCATCTGCACCTGTCCTTCGTCCAGATGTGGCTCGCCGTCCCAGCCGCCGGTGAAATAGTCCTGGTAACCGCCCCAGGCGATGCCCGTCATGAAATGGGTGTCATAGCCCCGCTCCCGCCAGGACGCGATCCGGCTTTCCACGCTGTCGGACAGGGTGTCGGACGGATTGCCGCCCACACCGTACACCATCACGGCATCGGCCCGGTTGTCGATGGCCGGACTCCAGGGGCGGGAGGTCTGGAAAGTGGTCTTGGCGGATTCCCGGACGGGACCCGCACACGAAAATGCGCAAAGGAGCGCGAGGCTACCGAGCCAGGCGCTCCTTCGCATAAGCCAAGGTGAGTTTGTAAGTCTTCTTCTTCGAAGACGGCGCTTCGAACATCGCGTCGTTCATCAGTTCCTCGCAGATGGCGCGCAGACCGCGCGCGCCCAACTTCCGTTCTATGGACGTATCCACGATCAGGTCAAGCACTTCCGGCTCGATCTCGAGTTTCATGCCGTCCATCTCGAACAGTTTCTGGTACTGGCGGATGATGGCGTTCTTAGGCTCCGTGAGGATGCGGCGCAGGGAATCGCGGTCCAACTGGTCCAGATAGGTCACGACCGGAAGACGGCCTACGATCTCGGGGATGAGACCGTACGCCCGGAGATCCTGCGCCTCCACGTACTGGAGGAGGTTATCCTTGTCCACGCGCTTTTTCTCCTCGGCGCCGAAGCCGATGATCTGCGTGTTCTTGCGCTGGGCGATATGCCGCTCGATGCCCTCGAAGGCACCGCCGCAGATGAACAGGATGTTCTGCGTGTCCACGTGGATGAACTCCTGCTCGGGGTGCTTGCGGCCGCCCTTCGGCGGCACGTTCACCACGTTCCCTTCCAGGAGTTTGAGCATCGCCTGCTGGACGCCCTCGCCAGACACGTCGCGGGTGATGGAAGGGTTGTCGGACTTACGGGCGATCTTGTCGATCTCGTCGATGAAGACGATGCCCCGCTCGGCCTTCTTCTGGTCGAAATCGGCCTCCTGCAGCAGCCGGGTGAGGATACTCTCGACATCCTCGCCCACATAGCCGGCCTCCGTCAGGACGGTGGCATCGACGATCGTGAACGGGACGTCCAACTGCTTGGCGATGGTTTTCGCCAGCAGGGTCTTGCCCGTTCCGGTCGGACCGACCAGCAGGATGTTGGACTTCTCCAACTCGACCCCGTCGTCGGCCTTGGCGATCAGGTTGTGGCTGATACGCTTGTAGTGGTTGTACACCGCCACCGCGAGGACGGTCTTGGCCCGGTCCTGGCCGATGACATACTGGTCCAGGTAGGCCTTGATCTCCTTCGGCTTCGGAGCCTTGTCCAGGGAGCCCACGGTCGTGGCGCTCCCCTTCGACGGCTTGTGCTCCAGTTCCGCCACGTATTCCGCGGCCATCTTCGCGCAGTCCGAGCAGATGTACCCGTCCAGGCCCTGGAGCATGAACGGGACTTCCGCATCGGTCCGTCCGCAAAGGACGCAGCGGTTTCTGTGGTTCTCGTGCTTAGCCATTACCTGGCTTTCTTGTAGAGGACCTCGTCCACCATGCCGTACGCCTTCGCCTCTTCGGCCGTCATCCAGAAATCACGGTCGCCGTCGGCGGCGACGCGCTCGAGCGGCTGGCCGCAGTGCTCGGCGATGATGCGGAAGAGTTCCGTGCGGGTCTTCTCGATCTCGCGGGCGGCGATGAGGATGTCGCTGGCCTGGCCCTGGGCGCCGCCCAGCGGCTGATGGATCAGCACGCGGGAATGCGGCAGCGCGGTGCGCTTGCCCTTGGCGCCGGCGCAGAGGAGGACAGAGCCCATCGAGGCCGCCATGCCGGTGCAAACCGTAGCCACGTCGGGCTGGACGATCTGCATCGTATCGTAGATGGCGAGTCCGCTGGAAACCTGGCCGCCAGGGGTGTTCAGGTACAGGGTGATGTCCGCGTTGGAGTCGTTGGACGCCAGGAAGAGGAGTTGCGCCATCACGATGTTCGCGACGTCGTCGTCGATGGGGACGCCCAGGAAGATGATGCGGTCCATCATCAGGCGGCTGAACACGTCCATCTGGGCGACGTTGAGTTTGCGCTCTTCGGTGATGGTGGGATTGATGTAGGCGTCGAGGGCCGACGCGTAGCGGGACAGGGCGGCGGAGCCGATGCCCTGGCCTTTCACGGCAAATTTCTCGAATTCGTTCATGTCATTCATTTCAGGTAACAACTAAGAATACGGGAAACGGACCGGTTTATTTCAACGCGCGGAACTTTTCCTCGGAAATCTTCTTGGTCTGGAGGTTGACCCGCTCACGCAGGGTGGAGATGGTCTTGTTGTCCTCCACCTGCTCCTCGAGCCGGCGCACCTGGTTCTCATCCTCCAGGATGTTCCGGGCGGAACTCTTGATCAGGTCCTGCGGGACATTGCCCATGCCGTACATCGCATACTGGTAGGCGACATAACTCTCGGCGGCGTCCTGGATGTCCTGCTTCTCCACCTTCAGGCCGAGTTTCTGCATCAGGTAACCGCGGGTAAGTTGCCACTTGAAGTCTTCGACGAAGGCCGGGAACTCCTTCTCCACGTCCTCGGCGGAGTACTTGCCCTCATTGGCATAGACGAGCCAGCGCTTCAGGAAGGATTCCGGAAGTTCGATGGCGGCCTTGTCCACGAAGTACTTACGGACATCGTTGGCGAAGCGGTGGTTGGCCTCCTGGGTGTAGTTCGCACGGATGCGCTCGACGACCTTCTCCATGAACTGGTCCTCGCTGGTGACGGCGCCTTCGCCGAACATCTGGTTCCAGGTCTCCTGGTTGCTCTCGGCGGCCTTGAAGGTCTTCACGTTCACGACGGTGAAGGTGAACACCGGATCCAGGGTGGCGAGTTTCGCCTTGTCCACCTTGAGCATCGAGGCGCGGTCGGTCTCGTTCTCGAAGGCCACGCTCACATCGACGGTGAACTTGTCCCCGGCCTTCTTGCCGACGAAGAGCGGACGGGCGATCTCGGCGACATGGGCGACGGAGACGTACACGCCTTCGGCGCTGTGGGCCTCGTTCGCGATGTCGGCGACGATGTAGTCGTTCTCGCCGGCCTTCTCACCCTCCTGGAGGGAGCCGTACTGCTGGAGCATCTGGTCCCGCATGGCCTTCTTGGCATCCTCGGTCACGTTGATCTCGTAGTAAGGGATCTTGTCGCCCTCGCCCACCTCGAAGTTGAGTTCCGGGGTCTGCGCGATGTCGAACATGAAGGTGAAGTCATTGCCGGATTTCCATTCCAGTTGCGGCTGGTCCTCGGACGGAAGGGGTTCGCCGACGACGCGGATCTTCTCGTTACGGATGAAGGTGTCCAACTGGTCGGAGACGAGCCGGTTCACGGCCTCGTACAGGGACTGGTCGCCGTACAGGCGCTGGATGAGGGACATCGGGGCCATTCCCTTGCGGAATCCCTTGATATCGGCGTTGCGGCGGTATCCGTTGAGTCTCTTCCTGAGGGCCTCGGCATAATCCTCGGCGGTGATGTCGATGGTCACCTGATAGTTCAGGGCATCGGTCTGGTTCTTGGTAATGTTCATTGTATCGGTAGGTTTTTAATCATTATTCTCTTCGCGCTGCGTGTATTCGATCCGTTCGTGATACAACTGCTGCAGATAGTTCTTGAGGGTGGCCTTGACGATGTTCATCTCGCGGATCGTGATCTCCGCCTGGGCGAACTGGCCGGAATTCTCCTTGGCCGCCACCATGGCTTCCACGAACTTGTCGAAGGCTTCGGGCGTATATTCCTTGAGCGTGCGGGAAGCCGCCTCCACGCTGTCGCAGATCATCAGGATCACTTCCTCCTTGGTCCGGGGTTTCCGGCCCTTGTAGTGGAAATCCTCGACATCGGCGGGATCGCCGCCTTCATTCAGGTACTGGTTGTAGAAGGAGGCGGTGAAGGAGGTGCCATGATGCGTCTGGATGAAATCGGAGACCTCGTCCGGCAACTTGTTCGCCTTGGCGATGGCCAGGCCGTCGGCCACGTGGGCGATGATGTCACGGGCGCTCTCGCGGGGATCCTTGCCGTCATGGTAGTTTGGGCTCCCGGGGGTACGGCTGCTGTTTTCGATGAAACAGAGCGGATTGTTCATCTTGCCCAGGTCGTGGTAGAGGGCGGCGGCCCGCAGCAGCGGGACGTTCGCGTGGACCGAATGGCCGGCCTCATCGACCATGTTCATCACCTGCAGACTGTGCTGGAAGGTGCCGGGGGCCTTCGCGTTCAGTTCACGGAGGAGTTTGTTGTTCGTGTCGGTGAGTTCCACCAGCCGGGTCGTCGAGACCAGGTTGAACATCCGCTCGAAGACGAAGATGAGCGGATAGAACGCCACGGTGAGCATCGCGCCGCCGAGCAGTTGGAGCACGTTGATCCAGACGAGGCTGTGGCCGGCGTCGATGAGACGGAAGCCGAAGAAGACCAGCAGTTCCACGCCGAAGATCACGAGGGCGTTCACGAACTGGAGCCATCCGCGGTTGAAGTACTTGAAGGTGTTCATGGACACGATGCCGGCGCTCAGGAACAGGAAGAACAGTTCCACGCCGTTGCCCGAGAAGATGAGCAGCGGCAGCAGCGAGACCATGTACACCGGCAGGACCACCCGTTTCGGGAAGAAGGCCTGCAGGTACAGGACCACGATGGCGAAAGGCATCAGGTAAACGACGTTCGGGGCGATCCGCTCCACCAGGAAGGACGCGACGGCCGTCAGGGTGAACACCGTCAGCAGGTAGAAATACCGCTTGGGTTTGTCGAAAATCTCCCGGTGGGTGAAGAAGATGCAGAAGTACAGGATCACGACGAGGGCCAGGGCGATGAGGATGTCCCCCAGGACCAGCAGGATCCGGGGACCTTCATAGCCGAAGACCTTGTTGTACTCGGCCTTGTAGGAGTCCAGGATCTGGGCGATTTCCGGGGTGACGATCTCCCCCTTGTTGACGATCTTCTGCTCGGCGCTCACATAGCCGGACGTGGGCGAAACATAGGCGGCGGACTCCGCGTGGCTCAGTTCGGTCATCGTCCGGTCGAACACGAGGTTCGGGACGATGAGGTCGTACACGCCCGAGCGCTTGAACAGGGAGTCCAGGTTCACGTCGGGCCAGGCCCGGGAAACGTCGGCCAGCAGTTGGTTCCGGGCGTCGGAGACCTTGTACACTTCGCTGCGGGGATACTCGGAGACCCGCTTGTTCCGCTGGATATAGATCACTTCGCCGGAGAGGACGCCGTAGCCGCGGTCCAGTTTCTCCTTAGCATCGGAGATCACGCCCTTGGAATACAGGTCCGCCATGCCGGAAGCGATGGCGGGTCTCACGCGGGACAGGGAGCCCAGTTCCAGTCCCTGCAGGGATTTCACCGCATTGTTCACGACATCGTCCGACCAGCGGTAGTACGGGACTGTGCCGCCATCGACCTTCTCCCTTTCCTCCATCAACTGCTCCTCGGTCTTGAGGATCGGGAAGTCGAACTGGGAGACCAGGGTCTCGTAGGGCCAGGGCGACCCTTTGCGGTAATCATAATTGAATTTCGCGGTCCTCGGCATGAACAGCACGAGGACAGCGAAAACGATGGCCAACGGCACGAGCCGCCGGGGTATCCTAGGCATCGATGTTGGCATAATGGGCGTTCTCTTCGATGAAGGCGCGGCGCGGCGGTACGTCGTCACCCATCAGCATGGAGAAGGTACGCTCCGCTTCCGCGGCGTTCTCGATGGTGATCTGCCGCAGGACCCGGCGGGACGGGTCCATCGTCGTCTCCCAGAGTTGCTGGTCGGACATTTCGCCGAGACCCTTGTAACGCTGCACGGAGACGCCCTTGTCGGTGCCGCGGCCCAGGCGGGCCGTCGCCTCGTCGCGCTGGGCGTCGGTCCAGCAGTAAACCTCCTCCTT
>JAFXMA010000116.1 GCA_017530725.1 Bacteroidales bacterium | reverse complement strand
CCCTGATGCCGTACAAGGTCCTGAACGAGGACAAGTACATCTTCCTCAACGAAGTGGAGGTGTATGGCCGCCGCCTGTCTTTCGACAAGCGCAACTACTACGAGGCCATCCCCGGCGGCGAGATCAACAAGAACCCGAAACTCGTCCGCAACGACGGTTATTGATTTAACATCTGAATGAGTATGAAGCATTTATTTTCGATACTGCTTGCCTCCGCGGTGCTGCTGGGACCGGTCTCCTGCATGAAGATCGACAACTTCGAGGCGCCGTCCGCGAAAATCCAGGGCAAGATCATCGACAAGACCACCGGTCAGCCGATGCTCCTGGACCAGGGCGTGAGCCACATCCGCATCTGGGAGATGAGTTATTCGGAGCATCCCAATCCGCAGGACCTGGCCATCAAGGAAGACGGCACCTACTACAACGACAAGTTGTTCTCCGGCACCTATGACATGCTGCCGCGCGACGGCGCCTGGTGGCCCTGCGACACCACGTACAACGTGGCGATCGGCAAGAACGGCACGGTCCAGGACTTCGAAGTGGTCCCGTACCTGCACGTGGTCGATTTCGACGCGACGCTGAGCGGCACCGAACTCACCCTGACCTGCCGCCTGCAGGCCCCGGTGACGGACGGTCTTCCGCAGATCCGCGAAATCCGCCCGTTCATCAACAACAACATCCACTGCGGCCCCGGCAACCACATCGACTACTACTATAACGATGCGAACCGGATCAACCTCCGCAAGATGTGGCCGGCGATCGGCGATGCCGATGGCAACCAGACCGTGGCTCCGTACAGCCTCACGATCCAACTCAAGGCCGGCTACACCTACTGGGTGCGGATGGGCGTGCAGGTGAATGACACCTACACCAGTTGGAACCTCTCCGAAGTCAAGAAAATCGTCGTTCCCGAATGATGAGAAAACTCCTTTACGCTACCCTTGCGCTCGTGGTCGCCTTCTCCTGCGAAAAGCCGGAGGAGGTGATCCCGGGACGGGTGGAACCGGACAAGCCGGATCCGAAGCCAGGGGAGTCGGAGTATGCCGATCCGGGCGTGGAACCCCACAAGGACGGGCAGCCGTACAACACGTACCGCGGTCTCGTCATGGCGGGTTACCAGGGTTGGTTCGGCACGCCGGGCGACGGTTCGCCGATGACGCAGGTCCCGAACCAGGGATGGTACCACTACCGCGAAAGCGAGCAGTTCCGCCCCGGCGTCCTCCGCAACTCCATCGACTTCTGGCCGGACATGTCCGAGTACACGAAGAAGTATGTGGTGGGCGACGGCGACGCGACCGGCTACAGTTCGCCTTTCATCCTCCCGGACGGGTCGCATGCGACCGTGTTCAGTTCCTATGACGAGTCCACGGTGCTCACGCACTTCAAGTGGATGAAGCAGTACGGACTGGACGGGGTGTTCATGCAGCGCTTCGTGGGCGAGATCCAGGACGCGAAGCACAAGGACCATTTCGACACCGTGCTCAAGCACGCGATGAAGGGCTCCAACGAGTACGGACGCGCCATCGCCGTGATGTACGACATGGGCGGGACGACCAATGAACGGATGGCCTCGAGCATGGTCGCCGACGCCCAGAAACTGATGGACGAGTACCACCTCAAGGACCGCAGCACGCAGAAGTTCTACCTGTACGAGAACGGGAAGCCGCTCCTGGCCCTGTGGGGATTCGGTTTCAACGACAGCAACCTGCCCAAGCCCTCGTTCATCGAGCCGTACATCGAGCAACTCCAGGCCCAGGGCTGGGCCATCATGCTGGGCTGTCCGGGTTACTGGCGGGCAGGCGGCAACGACGCCCTGAGCGGGACCGAGCACCGCAAGATGATCGAGATCATCAAGAAGTGCGACGCCTTCATCCCGTGGTACGTGGGCCGTTACGGCAACGACAACTTCGAGAGCAGCGACTGGCAGGCACGCATCAAGGACGACATCGCCGAGGCGAAGAAGTACTCCACCGACGGTCACGTCGTGGTGTACGCCCCGCACGTGTTCCCGGGCGGCAGCGACCGCAACATGCATCCGAACAACGGCTATCCCGACGGCGACGCCACCAACACGGGCTTCCGCTACGGCGGCAAGTTCTACTGGAAGCAGTTCTACCGCGACATCAAGGCGGGCGCCCAGGCCATCTACGTGGGCATGTTCGACGAGATCGACGAAGGCACGGCCATCTTCAAGCAGATGCACGTGTCCGAGGTCCCGTCCAACGTCCCCTACAAGAAGGCCAATGTCCCGGCGGGTTACGGCTATGCGACCGACGATGACTATTGGGTGACCTCTTTCACCAACGGCAGTTACCAGATGAATTCTTCGCAGCAGACCCGGGATGACGTCCGCTGGAGCAGGAAAGTTTCCGAACTGGACATCCGCTTCCAGGGCATCGACGACAATCTCCCCACCGACTGGTACCTGTTCCTGACCGGCGAGGCGGCGAAGATGCTTCGCGGCGAAGTGAAGATGACCCCGGACATGCCGTCCAAATAAGCAAGAACCAAGATGAAAACCTTACGATTCCTGGCCATACCGACCGTTTTGGCGGTCTGCCTGATGGCATTCTCCTGCGGGTGCGACAAGACGCCCGCGGCCGAGGAGGTTGTCGAACTCCAGATGCCCGGCAACCCTTTCATCACCGAGTTGTACCTGGCCGACCCGTCCGCCCACGTGTGGGAAGACGGCCGCCTGTATGTCTATCCTTCCCATGACGTGGCTCCGCCCCGCGGTTGTGACCTCATGGACGGCTATCATGTGTTCTCCACCACCGACATGATGAACTGGACGGACCATGGCGAGTTCCTGCATTCCCGCGACGTGGAATGGGGACGGCCGGAGGGCGGTTTCATGTGGGCCCCGGACGCCGCGTACCGGAACGGGAAATACTACTACTATTTCCCGCACCCGAGCGGCACGGACTGGAACAACACCTGGAAAGTGGGCGTCGGCGTTTCCGACAAGCCCACGATGGAAAACCTGAAACTCCTCGGCTATCTCGAGGGTCTCGGCGACGCGTTCTCGATGATCGACCCGTGCGTGTTCACCGACGATGACGGCCAGGCCTACTTCTACTACGGTGGCGGCGGCCGGATGATCGGCGTGAAACTCAAGGACAACATGACCGAGATCGACGGCGCGCCCGTGCCGATGCAGGGCATGAAGGACTACCACGAAGGTCCGTGGGTGTTCAAGAACAACGGCAAGTACTACCTGATGTATGCCGACAACCACCAGGAACCCGGTCTCGGGGGACGGAACCAACTCCGCTACTGCTGGAGCGACTCCCCGCTGGGCCCCTGGGAGTACAAGGGCATCATCCTGAAACCCACCGACTGCGACACCTCCCACGGCAGCATCGTGAAGTACAAGGGCCAGTGGTACCTGTTCTATCACAACTGCAACATCTCCCATCAGGGGAACCTCCGTTCCATCTGCGTGGACAAACTGTTTTTCAACGAAGACGGCACCATCCGCGAGGTCGTCCAGACCTTCGCGAAATGAGACGGCTCGCCGCGCTTCTGACCCTGACCGCTACGGTCTCTGCCTTCGCGCAGGGACCGTATCGGTCTTCTATCACCTACGAGTCCTACGAAGGGCTCGTGATGGCAGGTTATCAGGGGTGGTTCAACACTCCCGGCGACGGGGCCGGCCGGAACTGGCACCACTACGAGAAAGGCCGGCGCTTCGAGCCGGGCTGGTGCACCATCGACCTGTGGCCGGAGGTGGACGAGTATCCGCAACTGTATGAGACCGCCTTCCGCTTCGAGGACGGTTCTCCCGCCTCCGTCCCGTCCCCGTACGACAAGAGTACGGTCGATGTCCACTTCCGTTGGATGCAGGAGTACGGGCTGGACGGGGTGTTCCTCCAGCGGTTCATCGCGGAGATTGCCAATCCCTCCGGCCGGAAGCATTTCGACAAGGTGATGGAGTCGGCGATGGAATGCGCGAACAAGTACGACCGCGCCGTCGCCATCATGTACGACCTCAGCGGCATGCCCGCGAATGGCCCGGACATCCTCCTGAAGGACATCGACATCCTGGCGGAGCGGCATCATCTGTTCGACCACGAGGCCAATCCGTCTTACCTGTACCAGAACGGGAAACCGCTCGTGACGGTCTGGGGTGTCGGTTTCAACGATAACCGGAAATACGGGTTCGACGAGTGCGAGCAGATTATCGACGGCCTCAAGGAAAAGGGGTTCAGCGTGATGATCGGGGTGCCTACGCATTGGCGGACGCGGACAAAGGACACCCTGCCCGACGAGCGGCTCCACGCGCTCATCCGCAAGTGCGACATCGTGATGCCCTGGTTCGTGGGCCGCTACAACGAACGGACCTATTCCAACTATAAGTCGCTGATCCGGAAGGACATGGCTTGGGCGAAAAAGGAAGGCATCGCCTATGCACCCCTCTGCTTCCCGGGCTTCTCCTGGGCCAATATGCAGCGCCTGGGGCACCCCGGCGTCCAGATTCCCCGGAACGGGGGCAGTTTCTTCAAGAAACAGTTGGACTACTGCCTGGACAGCGGCGCCAAGATGCTCTACATCGCCATGTTCGACGAGATCGACGAGGGCACAGCCATCTTCAAGATTGCCCGGAAAGTGCCCGTGGCGGCCCCTGGAAGCACCTTCGTACCCCTGGAGGACGGCGTCCCGTCCGACCGCTACCTGACGCTTGCCGGCGAGGCGGCCGCCCGGCTGAAAGGGAAGCCGGCGGCATCGGGACAGTGAGAAAATCCGTTATTTGTTGTATATTTGTCTTTTGCTGACACTTGACTGAACCAGGATGAGACGCTTGACCCGGATACTCTGCCCGCTGCTGCTTCTCGGCGCTTCGCTTTTCGCGGCGTCGGCGCAGGCCGTGTCGGACAGCGGTGACATCCGGGAGGCGGGTCTGGACTATGGCCTCCATATCGTCTCCTATCCGGCACATTCGGATGAGTTCACCGGCCTGGCGCTGGAGGACGGGAAGGCGATACCCGTCAAAGGGAAAACCCTGGAGATGTCCTTCAACCTGTACAACCGCCCGGACAACGTCTTCGGCTGCATCTTCCGCATCATCACCGACAAGGGCGAGAACGTGGACCTGATGTACACGGCGGACCTGCAGGATGCCCGGAAACTGATCCTCGTGACCGGCGACCAGGTCCATTTCATCGCGACCGGGATTCCGATGGAGGAGTGGTTCCCGGTCCGCATCGGCCTGAACACGAAGGACGGAACCATCGACCTGGATTATAACGGCGCCAAGTTCTCGGTGCGTGACGCGGGGACCAAGGGCGCGGAGACCTTCCGGATCAGTTTCGGCCTGTGCCAGTTGGCAGGCTATACCCTCGGTGACGTGGCTTCGGTCAATGTCCGGGACATCAACCTGTCCCTGGGCGGGAAGCCGTTCCGCGCCTGGGAGTGCGCCCGGCATGCCGGAGATGTCTGTTACGACCAGTTGAAGGGCGTCCCGGCCCGGGTCCTGAACCCCCAGTGGATGATTGACAGTTACATCTCCTTCAAGCCGGTCTTCGCCCATTCCTTCGAGAGCATTCCGTCCATCACCTTCGACGACAGGGACAAGTTCTACCTGACCTGCCCCGACGAGCCCATCCACGTGTTCTCCACCACGGACGGGACCTTGACCGAGGTGCCGGTGCGCGGCGGGTACAATCCGGCCAACTTCCCCAACCAGTTGCTCTATGTGGCCGGGCACCATCACTGGCTCACCGCCTACAACCTGGACGAAGGCCTCTTCTCGAAGTTCGATTTCAAGTCCGGACGCTGGGAGAACGAGAAGGAACCCGAGCAGGACCACTATTTCTGGAACAACACGAACACCTGGGAGCCGCGGGAACACGCCCTGTACAGTTTCGGCGGCTATGGGCACTATCATTTCCGGAACGAACTGATCGTCACTTATCTGGAACGCCCGGAAAAGAATTTCCGGACCACCGTCGAAGACATCACGCCGCGCTACGGGGCCACCTCCTACATCGTGGACAGCCTGCTGTATGTGTTCGGCGGCCGCGGCAACCCTTCCGGCAAACAGGAACTCTCCCCGAAGAACTACTACGACCTTTATGCCATCAACACCCATACGCTGGAGGTGAACAAACTCTGGGACATGGGCACTTCGCCGTACGGGGATTTCATCTCCAGCGAGAACTTCGTCTATAACTGGGCCAACGGGGATTTCTACCTCCTGTCCAACCTGGACGGCTTCACGCTCCTGAAACTCCGCCCGGAAACGCCCGGCGTCGAGCGGATGTCGCTGCCCATTCCCTGGAAGCGGAACGCCCAGTACACGTATGTGAACATCTGGCACAGTTACGAACTGGAGAAGATCTACGCCGCCATCCTGCAGGCGCAGGTGGACGGCCATACGGACGTGGAGGTGTACGAGATCGACTATCCGCCCATCCCCGTGAGCACGATCATGCAGGAAGGATACGATGAGCCGGAGGGGAAGGAAAGAAGCGGCCTGTGGTGGAAGATCCTGCTGGCCGTGGCCGGTGTGATGCTGGCAGGAGACTATGTCTGGTACCGGTTCTTCAGGAACCGGAAACCGCGCCGCAAGCCGGCCGTGAAGGAGCCTTCCGGCGAGCGGGAAGACCGTTATGAACCCGAGCACCTGTACTATGATTTCACCCGCTCTTCTGTGAACTTCTTCGGCGGATTCCGGGTGACGGACCGGGAAGGAAATGACGTGACGGCCCAGTTCACGCCTACGGTGAAGGCCCTGCTGATCCTCCTGATCGTATCCACGGCAAAGTCCGGCGGCATCGCCTCCCAGAAAATCAACCACCTCCTGTGGTCCTACAAGCCCGACGACACGGCGAACAACAACCGCAACGTCTATATGTCCAAACTGCGCGGCCTGCTGGAGGGCGTCGGCGACATCCGTGTCCAGAACCAGAACAAACTCTGGAGCATCGCCTTCGAAGGGGACACCCAGTGCGACTACCTGGAAGCCCTCCGCCTGTTCCAGGAAGGAACGGGCGAGGAGGACGTGGACCGGCTGCTGGAACTGCTCCTCAAGGGCCAGATGCTGCCGAACACCGAACTGGACTGGATCGATGGTTACAAGAGCGCCTTCTCCAACGCGACGATCGATTTCCTGTGCCGCCAACTCCGTCGCGAGGACCTCTCCGACAAGACGCTCCTGCAGGCGGCCAACACGATCTTCCAGCACGATTTCCTTAACGAGGATGCCCTCCAAGCGAAGGTCCGCATCCTGTGCAAGGAAAACAAGCCCGGCCTCGCGAAGACTATCTACGACAACTTCTGCAAGGAGTACCGCAAGTCCCTGGGCGTCGATTACACCGTGCCCTTCAAGGAGATGATTTAGAAGTCGCCGCTGTTGATCCTGTCATTCAGCCAGGCCAGACGGGACTCATAGAATTCCTTCAGGAATGCATATTCTTCCTCGTAGGTGGGGAAGTAGTAGTAATTGGGCCAGACTTTCACGCCCAGGATCTGCCAGCGGTTGAAGTTCCGTGATTCGGCGCCCGCCATCAGGGTGTGCTGCCGGTCCAGGAAGGCGGTGACCTGGGTCGAAAGGGTAGGGTAGAGTTCGTTCCAGCGGTCCACGACGGCTTTCTTGAACGCCGGGTCGAAGAACATCTGGTTGTACCACTTCACATAGCGCATCTGCCAGCCTTCGGGCTTTTCGAAATTCGTGTAGTCGCAGTTTCCGAGGGTGATGTCGAAATCCCACACGTGGTACATCTCCAGCGGTTTCCCTTTTTCCTTGGTCAGATAGGTGCTCTTGCGGACGTTCCCGTCCGGGTTCTTCGTGATTTCCTGGATGATGTAGTAGTTGATGAAGGAAGGGATGTCGATGTAGGACCGATAGGCATAGTCGTGCTCGCCCTGGACCCTTTCGAGGGCATGTTCAAAGCCGTCGAACCACGCCTTGACGTACTTCTGCTGGGCTTCGGTCGGGTACTCCGGCTCGTGGAACATCACGGGCGTGTCCCAGACGGTCTTGAAGCACACGGGCTCGTCCATGGCTTCTTCGAGTTCCAGGTAGTAGCCGCCTTCGAGGTCGGTTTCCGTGGCTACTTCGATGTTGACCCGGTGCCCCGCGATTTCCTTGTGGTCGGAGAAGGCATAGACGCCCTGGTACTGTCCGTTGACGTACACTTCCACACTGAGCATCATCGGTGTCCAACGCATGCCGCAGATGCGGGAGATCTCCATCGCCATGATGTTCCGCAGGAGGGTCTTGTCGCTGTAGTTGGCCAGGAGGATCCAGTCCTTGTTGCCCCAGCGGCTGAAGACATGGGTCTTCTCGTCCAGTTTGATGCGGTAAGGTTTCTTGGGCATGCCCCAGGTGGTGTTCCCACGACCCTTGATCCGGCCGGTCACTTCCAGGGACTCCTCGTCGGTGTAGAAGCGGGACGGGTCCTCGAACCGGAAGGTGGCATTGACATAGTTCTCCTTGCTGTCGATGGGTTTTCCGCCTTCCGTGGTGATGCGGACCGTCGGAATCTGGAAGTTCGACGGGATGGGCTTGTCGTGCAGCGGGTCGATGTACGGTGGTTTGGGCGGGTCCACGGGATCCTCGGGCTTTTCGGGTTCCCATCCGTTGTCGAACTCCATCGTCTCGCCGTTGGAGGCCCAGATGCGGAGGTACTTCAAATTGCGGTAGGCATAGATGGGAACGCTTTCCTCCAGCGGGCCGTTCGCCCTTTCGATGCCGGTGTCCTCCCCGTCCAGGAACCAGGTGGTTCCCTGCCGCACGACGGTTTTCGGCACGTAGGAGAGGGTGTCCGTCCCATCCTCGATGATCCAGTCCGACGTAGGGACTACGACGCTGCTTCCGTCCTGGAAGAAGACCTTCGAGAAGGTGGTCAAGGTGCGGGTTTCCAGGTAGGTCTTTCCCTCCCGGTAGGCGGAGACGATCTCCAGGAACGAAGGGGGCGTAGCCGGCCTGTTGTCCGGGATGATCTGGTCCTCCCGGCAGGAGACCAAGGAGAGGAGGAGTCCTGTCAGGAGAAGAAGTCGATATCCCAGGCGGCGTTTCATGGTACAAAGATAGTTTTCCGGACTTAATGACGGACTCCCTTTAGGCGTTAAAGGGGCCCTTAACGGCCGATTTAAGGTTTTATTAATGAAGATTATTCCTTACTTTTGTGAAGACAGAACCACGAACCGATGAAACGACTGCTGATCACCCTCGCTGCGGCGTTCGCCGCCCTTCTTTCCGCCTCGGCGGATCCTATCGACGAACTCCTGCCCGTCCGGGGCCTCGCCATCGAGGCGCCCTCCTCCCGCGGACTGAACGATTTCCTGAAGTTCATCGAAGGGGACCTGGTCCCGGCCCATTTCAACCTGCTCATCCTGCGGGTGGACTGGAACTATGCCTACGAGACGCACCCCGAATTGCGGGACGAGCATCCGCTCAGCAAGGAGGACGTGAAACGGATCGTGGCCGTTTGCCGGAACCGGGGCATCCGCCTCGTGCCGCAGATCAACCTGCTGGGCCACCAGTCCTGGGCCAAGCAGACGCACGCCCTGCTGCGGGAATATCCGGAGTTCGATGAAACCCCGTCAGTCAAGACGGAGAACTATACCCAGTGGCCCAATCCGGACGGCCTGTACTGCAAGAGTTACTGCCCGTTGCACCCGGATGTGCACAAGGTCGTCTTTGACGTGGTCGATGAACTCTGCGACGTTTTCGAGACGGACGCGTTCCACGCCGGGATGGACGAGGTGTTCTACATCGGCATGCCGGAATGCCCCCGCTGCAACGGCCGTGACAAGGCGGAACTCTTTGCCGGGGAAGTGACCCTCATCCGCAACCACCTGGCCGCGAAGGGCCGCCAACTGATGATCTGGGGCGACCGCCTGCTGGACGGCCGCACCACCGGGCTGGGGGAATGGGAAGCCAGTTACAACTATACCTGGCGCGCCATCGACATGATCCCGAAGGATGTCTTCATCTGCGACTGGCATTACGAGCGGGCTGACCTGACGGGGGTGTATTTCGCCACGAAAGGCCTTCCGGTCGCCTCCTGCGGTTACCGGAACCCGTCCCTCTGCGAGCAGCAGATCCGCGACATGGTCCGCTTCCGCAGGCAGTCTTCTCCCCAGACGGCCGCACGCCTGCAGGGATATATCCACACCATCTGGTCCGGCGCGGACCAGTTCCTGCGGCGTTTCAACGCCGCGAAGGAAGCCCGGGAGCCCGCGGAAAACGACCGCTTCAACGACGCCCATGCGCTCCAGACCGTCATTGCCACCTTCACCGATTTAGGCCGATAAACCCATGAAAAAAGCCGCCACTTTCCTTCTCTTCCTGTTGTCGCTCACCTTGTGGGCACAGGAGCGCGTCCCCGTATGGCCGAAAGGCAAGATGCCCGACCCGCAGGGGCACCAGATCGCCGCGATGACCGACGAAGCCGGTCGAGAAGGCTTCAATCCCGATAAATACCGGATACCCTACCTGGAATGGTTCGAGAAACCGGCGAACCCGAACGGAGCCTGCATGATACTCATTTCGGGCGGCAGTTACATGAACTGCTGCGATGTGGGACTGATCGACATGTGGCACAAGGAACTCACGAAACTGGGAATCCAGTGCGTGAACTTCGTGTACCGTACGCCGCGGCCCGTGGGCCTGCCTATCTACCAGTCGGCCTGGGAGGATGGCCAGCGGGCGGTGCGCCTGGTCCGCCAGGATGCGGCGAAACGCGGTTTCGACCCGGAGAAAATAGGCGTAATCTCGATGTCGGCCGGCTCGCACCTGGCGCTCCTGCTGGCCACCAGTTCGCAGACGCCGGCATACGTGCGCATCGACAAGGTGGACGACATTCCATGCCACATCAACTGGGCCATCGTGAACGCACCGGCCTATGTGACCACGGACGGCGAGACGGGTACACCCGCTTTCCGGGAGGGTTACGGTACGGATGTCACGATCAGTGACGTGTTCAAGTTCGATGAGAAGACATGTCCGATGAGCCTGCACCACGGTGAGATCGATCCCTACACTCCGGCCGGCTCCACGCTGGTTTACAGGCAGTTGCGGAAGATGGGCATCCCGGCGGAAGTGCATCTGTATCCGGACAAGGGACACGGTGCCTTCGGCTTCGAACGGGGCGTGGAGTTCATGACCCAGATGGGTTTCCTGGGTCCGGTGCAGCCGGAAGTGTCCATCGATTCGCGCTTTACTTCGGACGATGCCCGGGCACGGTATATCAAGGAAGACATTTGGCCGGAAGGCAAGATGCCCGACGCGCAGGAGGCGCTGGGAATACCGTACATCGAATGGCATTTCCCGAAGGAACTGAAAACCACGGCCATCCAGATCATCTATTCCGGCGGCGCCTACGTGCGGAACGATCCGGGGAGTTTCGAGGTGACGCCGGCCCGGCGGTACCTGAACGACCTGGGCATGACGGTCGTGACGATGCGCTACCGGACTCCGCGCCCGGAAGGCCTTTCCAAGCATACGACCGCGTGGCAGGACCTGCAGCGGGCTGTCCGGGTAGTCCGGAGCGAAGCCGCGCAGTACGGCCTGGATCCGGACCGGATCGGCATCATGGGCTCGTCCGCCGGCGGCCATCTTACGCTGATGGGCGTTACCTCCGCCCGGCACAAGTCGTATTTGCCGGTCGATGCCATCGACAGGCTCTCCTGCAAGGTCCAGTGGGGCGTGGGCATTTATCCGGCTTATGCGCTCACCGACGGCCTGGACGGGCACAATGCCCACGGCGGCAACGAGGATGATGACATCCTCGCTCCGGAGTTTTCCTTCGACCTGGACACCGCTCCGATGCTCATGATCCACGGCGACGCCGACGGCTATGCCTCCATGGCTTCCGTCAAGGTGTGGGAGAAACTGCGTGCGATGGGCATTTCCGCCGAAGTCCATACCCTGGCGCTCCGGGAGCACTGCTTCCAGCGGACGGCCTCCCCGGGCACGGGCAGTTATACCTGGCTGGACCGGATCCAGGAGTTCCTCAAGGGCCGCGGCCTCCTGTAAGCGATGCGGAAGTTCAAGGTCCCGAATACCTATGTCATCATCGCGGCCATCATCGTGGTCTGCGCCGTCCTGACCTGGTTCGTCCCGGGCGGGCAGTATGTGAAGGCCGATGACGGCACGCTGACCTACGAGCAGGTCGATGCCGTCCCGCAGACGTGGCAAGTCCTGTCGGCTGTCTATCACGGTTTCATCAAGCAGGCCGGCATCATCGTCTTCATCCTGGTGGTGGGCGGGGCCTTCTGGCTGCTGAACGCCACCGGGGCGGTGGAGGCGGGCATCCGGCGCTTCATCGTCCGGATCGGCAACCGGGACATCCTCGTGCTGGTCGCACTGACGGTGCTGTTCTCGCTGGCCGGGGCGGTGTTCGGGATGAGCGAGGAGACGATTCCCTTCGTGGGCATTGTCGTCCCGCTGGTCGTGTCGATGGGCTATGACGCCTTCATGGGCATGCTGGTCGTGTACGTGGCCTCCAACGTGGGCTTCTCCAGCGCCTTCCTGAATCCTTTCACCGTGGGTATCGCCCAAGGCATGGCGGACCTGCCGCTCTTCTCCGGCATGGGCTACCGCATCTTCTGCTGGGCTTTCCTGACCATCCTGATGGCCGTCTTCGTGTGCCTTTACGCCCGCAGGACGAAGAAAGAGACTTCTCCGAGCACCCCTTCTGTCATTCCGGGTGACCCCTCTGTCATTCTGAGCGAAGCGAAGGAATCTGCGCCCCTCACCCGCCGCCAAACCTGGATCCTCATCGTCCTTCTCCTTACGGTCATCGCCCTCATCGTCGGCGTCACCGCCTGGGGCTGGTACATGCCGGAGATTACCGGCCTGTTCCTCGGAATGGGCATCGTGTGCGGCATCATCGCCGGATTCTCCGCCAACAAGATTGCCGATGAACTCATCGCCGGCGCGCGTGACATCCTGTCGGCCGCCCTGGTCGTGGGATTCGCCTCCGGCATCATCGTCATCCTGCAGGACGGGAAGGTTGTGGACAGTGTCCTCCATTCGATGCAGGAAGGCCTGCACGGAAGTTCGGAGGCGGCATCCCTGTCGGCCATGTACGGCATCCAGGCCCTCATCAATTTCGTCATTCCCTCCGCTACCGCCAAGGCCGCCATCACCATTCCGATCATGGCTCCTTTCGCCGATATGGTCGGTGTTTCCCGCCAGGCGATGGTGCTCGCGTTCCAGTTCGGCGACGGCTTCACGAACATGGTCACCCCCACCTCGGGCGTACTCATCGCCGCCCTCGCCATGGCCCGCATCCCGTATGCGAAATGGGTCAATTGGGTTTGGAAAGGCGTGGCCGTCCTGCTCGCACTGGGTCTCCTGCTGCTTCTGGCGACAGTCTTGTTCCCGATTTCGGAGTTCTAGACTTGGCAGTTCCCTGAAAAGCGTTATATTTGTGGGAAATTTCTAACTTTTCCCACAAATGCAAGAGAAAGACGGCAAATACATCTTCGGCGTCGTGAAGGTGGGGGACAAGGGACAGATCGTCATCCCCAAGGACGCCCGACAGGTCTATGGCATCAAACCGGGTGACGCCCTGATCGTGCTCGGGGACGAGCGCGGCATCGCCCTGCTCAAGACGGAAATCTTCCAGAACGCGATCGACCAGGCGATGGGGGGCCTGACCAAATGAGAAAGCATTGGATCGACAACCTGCGCTGGGT
>JAFXMA010000115.1 GCA_017530725.1 Bacteroidales bacterium | reverse complement strand
TGGATGGACACCCACGTGGCGCCGCGGAAACCGTCGCCGATGACGTTCTGGACGGCCATGTCCGCCGTAAACTGCGAGCCGTCGTAGATATTCGAGGTCTCACGGAACGGAGAGTCCGTGCCGGAAACATCGTGGTGGTCGCGGCCCAGGACGATGGGCGCGGTGATCTCACCCTTGCGGATGGCTTCGTTGAAGGCGAGGGCGATCTTCGTGCGGCCTTCGCAGTCGGCATAGAGGATACGGGCCTGGGAGCCCACCACGAGATGGTTGCGGCCGGCTTCCTCGATCCAGTGGATGTTGTCGCGCATCTGGCCGGCGATCTCCTCGGGGGCGGTGGCGGCGATTTCGCCGAGGACCTTCACGGCAAGAGCGTCGGACTTCGCGAGGTCTTCCGGCTTCTCGCTCATGCACACCCAGCGGAACGGACCGAACCCGTAATCGAAATAGAGCGGGCCCATGATGTCCTGCACGTAGGACGGATAGCGGAAGGAGCCGTCGGCTTTCAGGACATCGGCACCGGCCCGCGAACTCTCGAGGAGGAAGGCGTTGCCGTAGTCGAAGAAGTACATTCCCCGGTCGGCCAGGCGGTTGACGGCGGCGACGTGGCGTCGGAGCGACGCCTTCACCGCCTCCTTGAACCGCTCCGGCTCCTCGGCCATCATCCGCTTGGATTCCTCCAGGGAGTAACCCACCGGATAGTAGCCGCCGGCCCACGGGTTGTGGAGCGAGGTCTGGTCGGAGCCCAGGTCCACGTGGACGCCTTCATCGGCAAGACGCTCCCACAGGTCCACGATATTCCCGACATACGCGAGGGAGACGACCTCCTTCGCGGCGACGGCCTTGCGGATGCGGGGGATAAGTTCGTCCAGATCGGTGTGGAGTTCATCGACCCAGCCCTGGACGAAGCGCTTTTCGGCGGCCTTCGGGTTGATCTCGGCGGTGACGCTCACCACGCCGGCGATGTTGCCCGCCTTCGGCTGGGCGCCGGACATGCCGCCGAGGCCCGCCGTCACGAACAGCAGCCCGCCGCGGTCGTCACCGTTCAGGCCCTTGGCCTTCAGTTGCTTCCGCGCGGCGTTCATCACCGTAATCGTGGTGCCGTGGACGATGCCCTGCGGGCCGATGTACATGTAGGAGCCGGCCGTCATCTGGCCGTACTGGCTCACGCCGAGGGCGTTGAACTTCTCCCAGTGGTCGGGTTTCGAGTAGTTCGGGATGACCATGCCGTTGGTGACGATCACCCGCGGGGCATCCTTGTGGCTGGGGAACAGGCCCAGGGGATGGCCGGAATACATGACGAGCGTCTGCTCGTCCGTCATCGTGGCCAGGTATTGCATCACAAGGCGGTACTGCGCCCAGTTCTGGAAGATGGCGCCGTTGCCGCCGTAGATGATGAGTTCGTGGGGATGCTGCGCCACGCGCGGGTCCAGGTTGTTCTGGATCATCGCCATGATGGCCGCCGCCTGCCGGCTCTTGGCGGGATACTCGTCAATGGGTCTGGCATACATCTCATAGGACGGGCGGAAGCGGTACATGTAGATGCGTCCATACTTATGCAACTCCTCGGCGAATTCCTTAGCCAGCACTTCGTGTTGCTTGGCCGGGAAGTACCGCAGCGCATTCTTCAGCGCCAGCACTTTCTCCTCGTCCGTGAGGATATCCTTCCGCTTGGGCGCATGGTTGATTTCGGGATCATAAGGCTTCACCTCCGGCAACTCCGCCGGAATGCCCGCCAGTATTTCTTCTTGAAACTTATTCATAATTTAGGCTTCGATATGCTTGTTCACTTCGTCGAGCACCTGCTCCTGCAGGGCGAGGGCTTCGGTGACGATGGCGTCGGCGCGTTTCAGGAGCGGCTCGGCGGGCGTCTTGTCGGCGAGGCCGGCGGCGTTGATGCGGACGTTGAGGGCGGCGCCGCGGATGCCGGCGACGGCGGCGAGGGCCGCGACGCCTGCATCGGAGGCCGAGGCCGGGTTGCCTTTGCGGGCCATTTCCAGCGCCAGCGGGAGGGCCTTCAGCGAGGCCTCCATCGTACGAAGCGGCACGGAGGCAGCATAAAGCGTCGCCTCTTCCAGGGCGGCGGCCCGGGCGGCCTTCTCCTCGGCCGTTCCCTTCGGCATCGAGAACACGTCCATGATGCGGTTGAAGGCGGCGGTGTCCTCATCCACAAGGGCGAGGAGTTCGGCCATGAGGGCCTGGCCCTTCTCGGCCACGTCGGAGAATTCCTTCCAACGGTCGTCCCAGCCGCGCTTGTGGGCGGAGAGGTTGGCGACCATCGTCGCGAGGGCGGCGCCGAGGGCGCCCATGTAGGCCGATATCGACCCGCCTCCCGGGGCGGCGGACTCGGAGGCCGTCTCGGCCGCGAAGCCCTTGACAGTCATCCGGATCAGTTTTTCGCGGACGGCGAGGTCGGCCTCGTCCTCCATCAGGTATTCGATGACCTTCTCCTTCGGGTGGAAGGGTTTGAGGTCGTCCAGGGACATCGACTTGACGGCGATCTTGATGATCTCCTCCTCGGAAATACCCATCGACCGCTGCTGCTTTTCCAGGTAGAACTTGCCCGCGTCGATGAGGACGCGCTTCGGGACCAGGCCCACGATTTCCACGCCGGTGACCTTGAGCCCGCGGGCAGCGGCGGCGCGGCAGACTTCCTCATAGGCGACGTGCAGGGGAACCGTGTCGATGTCGGTGATGTTCATCGACACCTGCGCGATGCCGTATTCGTCGATGTACCAGCCGATGGCCTTGCATCCCTTGAGCGTGCCGGGAATCCAGATCTGCTCACCCTTTTCGTCCTTCAGGAGTTTGCCGGTGAGGGAACCGCCCTCGCGGGCCTTGCGGCCCTTTTCGCGTACGTCAAAGGCGACGGCCATCGCCCGGCGGGTGGAGGTGGTATTCAGGTTGTAATTGACCGCGATCAGGAAGTTGCGGGCGCCCACGTTCGTGGCGCCGGCTTTCGCGGCCACCTCGTCGTAGTCACCTCCGAAGTCCGGCTTCCGGGCCGGGTCCGCCATCTTCTCGGGCAGGGCCTCGTATTCGCCGGCCCGGCACACGGCCAGGTTCCGCCGCTCGGGCGTGAAGGCCGCGGCCTCGTAGTAGTAGCAGGGGATGCCAAGTTCCTTGTAGAGGCGTTCGGCCAGCCCGCGGGCCAGTTCCGCACATTCCTCCAGCGTAATGCCGGCAACGGGGATGAGCGGCAGCACGTCGGTCGCGCCGCTGCGCGGATGCGCGCCATGATGCTGGCGCATGTCGATCAGTTCCTGTGCCTTGGCCGCACCCTTGAACGCCGCCTCCAGCACCGGTTCCGGCTCACCCACGAAGGTCACGACCGTCCGGTTGGTCGCTTCGCCCGGATCCACGTCGAGCACTTTCACGCCTTCGACCGCGGCAATGGCCGCCACGATGGCGTCGATGACCCCGCGGTCGCGTCCCTCGCTGTAGTTGGGAACGCATTCGATGATTCTTTTCATAGAAAAAGGTTATCAGTTTTATCCTTCAAAGATACGGATTTCTTTTGAATATATCCGTCCTGGACGGTGCCAATGATGAAAAGAAAAGGATAGGCGCTGCCGACGGCCAGGTCGGCTGGCCGCCGGTGCACATTCGCACCTGGAAGAAACAGTTATTTCCTGAAATACTTTCCGATGACCGGGATTTCCGAAAGCGGCAGGTCCTTCCTGATGATGTAGGCGAGGAAGACCAGCACGAGGACCGTGTTCACCGCGAGCGCCGGCCAGAATCCGAGGTGCGCGTTGACCCAGGTGATGCCGGCGAAAAGGACCGCGGCCAGCAGCGTGTACAGGAGCATATCCTTGAGGGGATAGTCGATGGGATAGTACTTCTGCCCCACGAAATAGGACAGGAGCATCGCCACGCCGTAGCCGGCGAAACCACCCCAGGCACACGCCATGTAGCCGTATTTCGGCACGAGGAAGACATTGATCAGGATGAGGACGGCGCAGCCGATGCCGGAGAAGACGGCGCCCCAGATGGTCTTGTCGGTGAGTTTGTACCAGAAGGACAGGTTGAAGTAGATGCCCATCATCATCTCCGCCGCCATCACGATGGGCACGACCTTCAGGCCTTCCCAGTAGTCGCTCTTGATGATGTAGCGGAGGACGTTCATATAGGCCATTACGCAGAGGAAGGCCAGGAGGGTGAAGATGACGAAGTACTTCATGCCCTTCGCATAGGTTTCCTTGTTGTCCTTCTCCCGGGAATTACCGAACACGAACGGTTCGTACGCATAGCGGAAAGCCTGCGTGATGAGCGCCATGATCATCGCAATCTTCACGACGGCGCCGTAGATTCCCAACTGGACATTGGCGTCCTCCCCGGGATAGACTTTCGGGAAGAGGATCTTGTCGGCCGTCTGGTTCAGGATGCCCGCGATGCCGAGCACGAGGATGGGCCAACTGTAGGAGAGCATCCGCTTACACAGTTTCCCGTCGAAGCCATAGCCGATCCCGCGCAGTTCCTTCGCGAAGAAGAAGGTGACGAGGGAAGTGCAGAACAGGTTGATATAGAAGACATAGCCGACGCCGACTTCGGGGTTGTACAACTTCCCCCAGACGTGCGGATTGCCCTCGTACAGTTTCGGCAGCAGGACGAAATACACCAGGTTCAGGCCGATGTTCAGGCCGATGAAGAGCAGTTTCAGCGCGGCGAACTTCAGCGGACGCTTCTGGTACCGCAGATAGGAGAACAGGATGGCCTGGAAGGCGTCCAGGGCCACGACGATGGCCAGGGACCAGATGTACGACGGATGCTCCGGGTAGCCCATCGCGCTGGAGATGGGGCCGATGAAGGCGAACACCAGGCCGATGAACACGAGCGAAGTGAGGCCGACCATCCGCAGGATCGTGGAATAGACCAGCCTGGGGTCCTCGTCCTCCTTGTTGGCAAACCGGAAGAACGTCGTCTCCATCCCGTAGGTCAGGATGACGAGGAGGAGCGCCGTGTACGCATACAGGTTCGTGATGACTCCGTATCCGCCGCTTGACGCCGCGATCTTGTAGGTGTAAAGGGGAACCAGCAGATAGTTCAGGAACCTCCCGATGATACTGCTGAGTCCATAGATGGCCGTATCCTTGGCCAGGGATTTCATGTCAGCCATATTACTTGCAAAGCATGATGTCCAGGATCATCTTGTCGGTGGCCTGCATGCCCACGGAGCCGATGGTGCCCAGGTTTCGGATGGTCTTTTCGATGTCGTCCTCGATGATGCCGTCGGTGGAGGGGATGCAGGTGCCACGGAGGGCGAGGACGGCGGACTGGATGGCGCTGGAGACGCCGGAAGCGACCTTCATCGCACAGCCGATCTTGGCCCCGTCGCACACCATGCCGGTGATGTTGCCGATCATGTTCTTGATGGCCGCGCACACCTGTTCGTACGTACCGCCCTGAAGATAGACGATGCCGCAGGCGGAGCCGGTGGAGGCCACTACGCAGCCGCACAGGGCCGACAACTTGCCCAGGTAGCCCTTGATGTGGATGGCCACCAGGTTCGACAGGATGAGCGCCCGGGCGAGCGGCTCGTCGGCGATGCCGTTCTTGAGCGCGAAGGCGATGATGGGCATGGACACGGTAATGCCCTGGTTGCCGCTGCCGCTGTTGGACATGGCGGGGAGCGTGCAGCCGGCCATGCGGGCGTCGGAGGCCGCGGCGGTCAGCCCCATCGCGTAACTCATCAGGTCGTCGCCGAAGATTTCCAGTTGGTTCTCCCGGATGGCCTTGCCCACGCGGAGGCCGTAGTCTCCGTCCAGGCCTTCCTTCGCGAGCGCGAGGTTCAGGGTGCGGTCTTCCAGAATGAACTTGATATCTTCGTAATCGGCCTGACAGGCGAAGTCGTAGATTTCCCGGACGGTGAGCCCGTAATCCAGCGTGGTGCGGTCCTTGACGGCGGCGCCGGATTCGGAAGTCATCAGGATGCGGTCCGCGAAACTGGTTTCCACGATCTTGTCGTGGTCGTCCTCGATGACGGCGTAGGCGTGGGGATGGACCTCGGCCGATGCCCGGATGCCTTCGCCCATCGACACGGTGGCTTTCACGTACAGGAGGTGGTCCGTCTCGGCGACGGAGATGGCGACGCGCTTGGCGGCGACCAGTTCCTTCGCCCGGGTGACCGCGCTTTCGGACACGCCATGGAGGACTTCCAGACCCAGGGAGGGATCGCCGCAGACGGCACCGAGGGCGGCGGCGATGGGAAGGCCCACCATGCCGGTCCCGGGAATGCCCACGCCCATCCCGTTCTTGAGGATGTTGCCGCTCACCTCCACGGCGATGCGGAAATCGGCCGTCTGCCTCCACAGGGGGCAGTCCCCGCAGTGCGAGCAGTTCTCGGAGATGATGTCCACGGCCTTCGCGACGGCGAGGGCGACGGCGATGGGTTCGGTGCAGCCCAGGGCGGGCTTCACTTCCTTATGGATCAGTTCGATGAGTTCGGCTTGGCGGTCTGTCATGGGGTTCAGGTCTGTGGTCCTTTACAAAGTTACTCCTTTTTGCACGAAAAGCAAATAATCCGTATCTTTGAGAATTCGAAAAACCTGAATGTCAGATACGATGAATTTCCTCAAAACCATGCTGAAGGCATCGGCCTTCGCCCTTGCCGCCTCGGCCGCCATCGGCTGTGGCTCCAAAGCCCCCTCCGTCGAACCCGCCATCGCACCCGATGCGAAAGTCGAGGCGAAAGTGGAGCAGGTCCTCAAGGGGATGACCCTCCAGGAGAAAGTCGGCCAGATGGTGCAGATCACCATCGACTACATCACGAACCAGACCCGGGACGACGTGGATCCGGCGAAGATGGACATCCTCTTCGGCAAGTACAAGGTCGGCTCCGTGCTGAACGTGCTGCAGGGCCATTCCTTCGACCGCGCGAAGACCGCGGACTACATTTCCAAGATCCAGGCGAAGTCGATGGAGCACATCGGCATCCCGTGCATCTACGGACTGGACATGATCCACGGCGCCTCCTACCTCACGGACGGCTCCTTCTACCCGCAGGAAATCAACCTGGGAGCCACCTTCAACCGCGATTATGCCGCGTACATGGGCCGGGCGATGGCCTATGAGACCCGCGCCGCCCAGTGCCCGTGGGTGTTCTCCCCGGTGATGGACCTGGGCCGCGACCCGCGCTGGCCACGCCAGTGGGAGAGTTGGGGCGAGGACCCGTACCTGCAGTCGGAGATGGCCCGTGTGGAGACGATCGCCCTCCAGGGCTCCGATCCCAACCATATTGGCCTCGAGAACGTGGCCGTGAGCATCAAGCATTTCATGGGCTATGGTGTGCCGCACACCGGTAAGGACCGTACCCCGGCCTACATTGCCGAGAACGACCTCCGCGAGAAGTACTTCCGTCCGTTCAAGGAGTGCTTCCAGGCCGGCGCCCTGACCGCCATGGTCAATTCCGCCTCCATCAACGGCATCCCTACGCACGCGAACAAGACCCTCCTCACCGGCTGGGTGAAGGAGGAACTGGGCTGGGACGGCATGCTCGTCACCGACTGGGCGGACATCGACAACCTCTTCACCCGCGACCATGTGGCCGCCGACAAGCGCGAGGCCCTGGCCATGGGCGTGAACGCCGGCATCGACATGATCATGGACCCGTACGATCCCGAGGCCTGCAACATCCTCATCGACCTGGTGAACAGCGGGGAAATCCCGATGGCGCGCATCGACGATGCCGTCCGCCGGGTCCTCCGCCTGAAAGTCCGCCTGGGGCTGTTCGACAACCCGACCTGGGAGCACGCGTATCCCGAGTACGCTTCCAAGGAGTTCGCGAAGCAGTCCTATGACGCCGCCGTCGAGTCCGAGGTGCTCCTCAAGAACGAGGGCATCCTGCCGCTCAAGGGCACCGAACGCATCCTCGTGACCGGCCCGAACGCGAACTCCCTCCGCACCCTGAACGGTGGCTGGTCCTATACCTGGCAGGGAGAGGGCGATGCCTTCGTCCCGCAGTACAATACCATCCTGGAGGCCATCCAGAAGCGGTTCAAGCGCGTGACTTATGTGCCCGGCGTGGAGTATGACAACGCCTATGGCAGTTGGCAGTCCGAGAACGCCTCGGGGATCGCGAAGGCTGTCGCCGCCGCCCGCATGGCCGACGTGGTCATCTGCTGCGTGGGTGAGAACAGTTACTGCGAGACGCCCGGCAACATGGACGACCTGAACCTGTCCGCGAACCAGAAGGAACTCGTGGAGCGGATCGCCGCCACCGGAAGGCCGGTCATCCTCGTGCTGAACGAGGGCCGTCCCCGCATCATCGGCGACATCGAGCCGCTCGTGAAGGCCGTCGTGGATGTGATGCTTCCGTCCAACTACGGCGGCGACGCCCTGGCCGCCCTCCTCGCCGGCGACGAGAATTTCTCCGGCAAACTCCCGTTCACCTATGCCAAGCACATCAACTCCCTGCATACCTACGACTACAAGGTGTCCGAACACCGCGAAGTGATGGAAGGCGCCTACAACTACGACGCCATCATGGACGTGCAGTGGCCGTTCGGTTTCGGCCTCAGTTACACGACGTTCGCTTACAGCGACTTCCTGCTGGAAAGTCCGACTAGTTTCAAGGCCGGCGACGACCTGAAGGTATCCGTGAAGGTGACCAACACCGGCGACCGCGCCGGCAAGGAAGCCGTCCTCCTGTACAGTTCCGATCTCGTAGCGTCCCTGATTCCGGACGTCAAGCGTCTCCGCGGCTTCGAGAAGGTGGCGCTGGAGCCGGGGGAGACCAAGACCGTCTCCTTCGTGATTCCTGCCCATGAACTCGCATTCGTGGGTGCCGACGGTAAGTGGCGCCTGGAGGCGGGCGACTTCCGCCTCTCCTGCGGCGGCCTCGGCATGATGGTCAAGTGCATTGAAACCAAAGTCTGGGAAACCCCGAATATCTAAGCCATGAAATCGATCGAGGAACTGAACGCCATCGTGGCGGAATTCGCCGTCCAGGGGAATGTCGTGGACATCAAGCCGCTGGGAAACGGCCTGATCAACGATACGCTGCTCGTGACCACCGACGGTCCCGACAATTACGTCCTTCAGCGCGTGAACAACGCGATTTTCAAGGATGTGGACCTCCTGCAGCACAACATCGACTGCGCCACGGCCCATATCCGCCGCAAACTCGCCGGAGACCCGGACATCGACCGGAAAGTGCTCACCTTCATCCCCTGCAAGGCTACGGGCAAGACCTATTGGACCGACGGGGAAACCTATTGGCGCATCTCCGTGTTCATCCGGGACGCCTATACCTACGAGACGGTGAATCCGGAGTATTCGTACTATGCCGGCAAGGCGTTCGGCCAGTTCGAGGCCATGCTCGCGGACATCCCGGACACGCTGGGGGAGACCATCCCGGATTTCCATAACATGGAACTCCGTGCCCGGCAACTCGCCGAGGCCGTAGCCGCCGACCCGGTCGGCCGCATGGCGGAGCCCGAGGTGCAGGCCATCCTCGCGGACCTGAAGCCCTATGAGGAGGAAATGTGCAAGGCGGAGCGCCTCTACCGCGAGGGCGTGCTCCCGAAGCGCATCTGCCACTGCGACACGAAGGTGAACAACATGATGTTCGACGCCGCCGGCAACATCCTCTGCGTCATCGACCTGGACACCCTGATGCCGTCCTTCGTCTTCTCCGACTTCGGCGACTTCCTCCGTACGGCCGCGAACACCGTCGCCGAGGACGATCCCGCCGTGGACAAGGTCGATTTCAAGATGGACATCTTCGAGGCCTTCGCCCGGGGTTATGTGGAATCCGCGAAGGTGTTCCTGACCCCCATCGAGAAGGAGAACCTCCCGTACGCCGCCTGCCTTTTCCCCTACATGCAGGCCGTCCGCTTCTTCGCCGACTACATCAACGGAGACACCTACTATAAAATCAAGTATCCGGACCATAACCTGGTCCGGACACGGAATCAAGTCGCCCTCTTCCATGCGGCCTACGCCAAGGTGCCGCAGATGAAGGCGTATATCGACAGTTTGTAATTCCTATTCTGCGAAAGCGTAGGAGAAACCCTGCAACTGGTCCCAGGCACCGCGCGTGAAGTCGGGGACTTCCACCGGCATGTTGCCGTTCTCGAGGGAGAGGCGGGAGAGGGGGGTGACGCAGCACCATTCGGCGAGGTCGTACACGTCGATGTCCATCGGAAGGCCGTTGCGCAGGCAATAGACCATCCGGTAGTCCATGATGTAGTCCATGCCGCCGTGGCCGCCGACTTCCTTGGCGAGGGCCACGAGTTCGGGCGTGAGGATCGGGCTGGGATACTTCTCCAGCATCTCGTCGGCCGCCGCCCCGCGATAGACTTTCTCCGTGCCCACGGTGTGGGCGTCCACCGGCTGACCTTCCTCGAACTCGCGGAAGCAGAGCATGGAGACGGGATACTTGGCGGCATAGCCGTCGGTGCCCACGATCTGGTACATCCGGCTGTAGGGGCGCGGGGTCATCACGTCGTGCTCCACGAGGATGGTCTTGCCCTTCTCGGTCTGGATGAGGGTCGTGGTCTGGTCGCCGGCGGCGAAGGAGGCGTCGGCCTTGCCGTACAGTTTCTCGGACATCTTCGCGCCGTTGAAAGGCTTGGTGTCCATCGCCACGAGGGTCTTCATCCGGTCGCCGCGGTGGATGTTGAGGACCTGGCACACAGGGCCGAGGCCGTGGGTGGGATACAGGTCGCCGCGGTACTTCTGGTTCTCCTTCAGGCGCCAGTTGTCCCAGTAGGCCTTCCAGAAGGGATCCAGGTTGTGCTGGTAGGAGCCTTCCGCATGGATGGGCTCGCCGATGGCGCCGGCCTGGACCATCGCCAGGGTGGACAGTTCGAAGAAGTCATAGCAGCAGTTCTCCAGCATGATGCAGTGCCGGCGGGTGCGCTCGGATGTGTTGATGAGGGCCCAGATGTCCTCCAGGGTGCCCGCGGCGGGCACTTCCACGGCAGCGTGCTTGCCGTTTTCCATCGCACAGAGGGCGACGGGGACATGGTGGTTCCAGTCGGTGCAGATGTACACGAGGTCCAGGTCCTCCTGCGCGCAAAGGGCTTTGTAGGCGTCTTCAGCGCCGGTGTATTCCTGGGCGGCGGGCATGCCGCGCCTGGCGAGTACGGCCTGGCTTTCGGCCACGCGCTCGGGGACGACGTCGCAGAGGGCGGTGATGACGGCGCCCGGGACATAGGTCAGGCGCTCCACGGCATCGCCGCCGCGCATGCCGAGGCCGACGACGCCGATGCGGACGGTCTCCAGGGGTTCGGTCGTGAGGCCGATGACATTCTCCTGGCCGGCGGGACGCACGGGGACGTCGGTTTTCAGGACAGTCAATGTGGATTTAGGCTTGCATGCAACGGTAATGAGGGCCGCTGCGGCAAGCAGGAGAAGGATGCGGTTTTTCATGAGGTTGGTATCGTTTGGTTGCCAAAGATAAGGTTTTTCGATGAAAAATGATTATCATTGTGTCCGCAAAACTGAAATCTATGGATAACCACGTCGTCATCATGGCGGGCGGGATCGGCAGCCGTCTGTGGCCGCTGTCCACGCCGGAACGCCCCAAGCAGTTCATCGACATCCTCGGGGTGGGGAAGTCGCTCATCCAGTTGACGGTGGAGCGTTTCCTGCCCGTGTGCGCCCCGGACCACTTCTGGGTGGTGACCTCCGAAAAGTACGTGGACATCGTCCGGGAGCAACTTCCGGACATTCCCCAGGAACAGATCCTCGCCGAGCCGGAGGCGCGGAACACGGCGCCTTGCATCGCATACGCCTGCTGGAAGATCCAGCAGCGCTATCCCGCCGCCAACATCGTCGTCACCCCCGCCGATGCGCTGGTCCTGAAGACCGATGTCTTTGCCGATGTCATCCGCAAGGCGCTGGAAGCCACGGAAAACACCGATGCCATCGTCACCGTGGGCATCGCCCCCACGCGCCCGGAGACCGGTTACGGCTACATCTTCTCATCCGATGCCGTGAAAGGCAAGGTCGTCAAGGTATCGGCCTTCAAGGAAAAACCGGACCCGGCGACGGCCGAGGCCTATCTCGCGGACGGTCACTATTTCTGGAACGCGGGCATCTTCGTCTGGAATGTCCGGACCATCACCCGCCAACTCCGGGCCTATGCCCCGCAGATCGCCGGCGTGATGGACACGATCGCCCCCGCCCTGTTCACGGATGCGGAAACCTCCGTCCTGCGGAAGCACTTCCCGTCCTGCGAGAAGATCTCCATCGACTATGCCGTGATGGAGAAGTCCCGGAACATCTATGTGATCGCGGAGGACCTGGGCTGGAGCGACCTCGGGAGTTGGGGATCCATCATGACCCATATCGAACCCGACACGGAAGGCAATACCGTCATCGGCGGCGATGTCCGCCTGTTCGGTTGCAAGGACTGCTTTGTCCACGCCGCCGGCGAAAAGACCGTCGTGGTGGAAGGACTGGAAGGTTACATCGTTGCGGAATCGGCCGACCGGCTCCTCGTCTGCCGGCTCTCCGAAGAGCAACGGATCAAGGAGTTCTCATCCTAATTGTATTTCAGTTCGAACGGGTATTCTTTCAGATAACCATCCGTCCGGGAATCTTCCTGCGCTTTGAGCAGGAATAGTTTGCCATTGATACAGAAAGAAACCCCGTCCTGCTTCCTGAGACCTTCGATCCGTTTCCTGTACGAGGCTTCGATCTCCTTGAGTTTGGGCAGATAATCATTGAACTCTGCGATTCTGCGTTCATCTTCGGCAGGAACGTCTTTGGGATCCATTGACAAGACTGCCCGGTTGAGGACCGCACCTATTTCCCGTGGATCGAGAGAATAATGATTGGGATCGAGATCTCTTTGAAGATCGCGCAAGAGTGTTTTATAGGTGTCGCGCATTTCAGAATCCACGATTTCGTCGGGATGAGTGGCTTCGGCCGATATGCCCAATAAATAGACGACGGTGACCGGTCCTTTTTTGCACGAAACAAGACTCAAAAGACAAACGAGTCCCAACAGCACTTTCTTCATTCTTCTTTCTATTGATTGAATACACTAATCGGCATTCTCAAGATTGGCGGTGAACTTCGTATACCAGATTCTCAAGTAGCCGTGATCTTTGGAAAAGAACTCATCCCGTCCCCGGGCGGGAGAGACCAGGTAATGGAATGTGGCTTTCCAATGGTCTTCCGACGGGCAGAATTCATAGGAGTATTCCACTTGTTCTTCGTTCTTAAGGATAAAACTGTCCAGATAGACCGGTTGTTTCCCTTCCATCGTGAATACGGGTGTGATCCGGCAGTCAAAGGGCAGGTATTTGTTCTCAAGGTTCTGTTTGATCCTGTGCCTGTGGTTCCCGGGGGCTCCCAGGCTGGCTCCATCCAGCGTGACAGGAAGGGTCGGAGCGCCTTCCACCTGGATATCTCCGGCAAAGGCCAGCGGGATCATCCAACTGGCTGTTAACTGCAGCCGGTATTCTTCCTTGCGGGTAAAGGCTTCCTCATCCAGCGTGTTGGGACGGACAGAGAGCGACGGCAGCAGCAGTTCCCCGTCGGCGAAGGGAGCGCGGAAAAGGGGGCCCAAGGCTTGGACTTCCCTGTTCCGGACAGGGTCCCGGTCGATGGCGTCCTCCTGGGCCAGATAGAGGGAAGTCCCATTATCAGAGAGGACGAACTCCGCCTTTCCCTTGCCGTTGAAGACGATGGCATCGACGGAAGCATAGACCGGAAAGTCATTCCGGTTTTCAATAAAGACACCGGGATTGGTCAATGTCACGCCCGCGTTGTCGCCGCAAAGAAAGGAAGGAAGGGGAACGGAATCCCACGTGAGTGTCTGAAAGTCGATGGGGGTGTCGGTATAGGACAGGTTCCACTGTCTTTCTTCCGAGATGAGGTAATAACCTTTATTTGCGTCATACTTGATGAACGGAGAGGTTTCCAGTTCCGGATACAGTCTGGCCAGGTCATACGTTTCATCATAGGGGACGGCGACTGTCTTCGTGGGGTATTGGGGTTCCTTGTTGCAGGAAAGACAGAGCGAAAGGCCGAGTAGGGTCCAAGTCAGGACAAATCGTTTGCTGTGCATGCCGGTTTTCAATTTGGGACACAAAGATAATCATTCCATTTTAAATCTCCTTCGTCTGATTAGAGCGGATCCATCGCTTTCTTGAGGCGCAAAGAATCTAAAAAAAACAAATATTTCCTTGCGGAATCAAAAAAAAAGCACTACCTTTGCAATCCCGTTTGGGAAAAGCCAATACGAGGAAGGGAAGACTCGTTAGCTCAGTTGGTAGAGCACAACACTTTTAATGTTGGGGTCTCGGGTTCGAGCCCCGAACGGGTCACAAAAAGGAAGCGAGTCTTCCGGACATACTGAACGCACTCTTAGCTCAGTTGGTAGAGCAGCTGACTCTTAATCAGCGGGTCCAGGGTTCGAGCCCCTGAGAGTGTACCAGGAAAGAGACGGCGAAAGGCGTCTCTTTTTTTATTTCTTTTTGGGGCGGACGGGCATTGTTTTTGTTTTTTCATTATATTTGTCGGAACGAACACACAAAACACTAATTCCAATACATTATGAATCTCAGTGACATCATCCTCCAGCAGGTGACCAAGAATGTTGCCAACAGCAACATCCAGATTCCCCAGAACCTCCAGCAGCAGGTCCTTGGCGGTCTTTCCGACTCCATCCTCGGCTCCCTCGCCAAGACGGCGACCGTCCCGGGCGGTCTCGACCAGATCAAGAACCTCCTCACGGGCAAGGCCGATGCGGCTACGAGCCCGGTGACGGCCCTCGCCGGCAACATCTTCAACTCCAACGTCCTTTCCAAACTGAAACTCGGCGCCGCCGGCGCCGCGCTCCTCGCCTTCATCCCCAAGATCATGGGCGGGCTCAAGAACATCATCAAGGACCAGGACGGTGACGGCGACGTGGACCTCAACGACGTCCTCCTCACCCTCAAGGGCGGCAGCGGCAGCATCCTGGGCAGCGTCCTCGGCGGCGTGCTCGGCGGTGGTGCGGCCAAGCAGCAGAAGGCCAGCACGGGTGGTCTGGGCAGCATCCTCGGCGGTGCGCTCGGCAGCATCCTCGGCGGCAAGAAATAAGCATCTCCCGCCTGGAGTATCGCGGGCGGCCCTTCGGGACCGCCCGTTTTTTGCATATATGAGGGGGATTCCGTACTTTTGCATGATTATGTGGAGACTCGTTATCCTTGCCGTTACCCAGAGCATCTTCCTGTGCGGGGGGCAGGTCCTGCTCAAACTGGGCCTCGCCGCATCGGGCCCTTTCCGCTGGTCCTGGTCCTTTTTCAGGAGCCAGTTGACCAACTGGTGGTTCCTGTTCTGCGGTATTTCCTTCGGCGTCGCCACGGTGCTGTGGCTGTATATCCTGAAGCATTTCCCCTTCAGCATCGCCTACCCGCTCTCCTGTCTCAGTTACGTGTTCGGGATGGTCGCCGCCATCCTCGTGTTCCATGAGCAGGTGAACTGGGTCCAATGGCTGGGGGTGTTCCTGGTCCTGAGCGGCTGTATCCTGATTGCCCGATGAGACGGCTGTTCCTCATACTTGCGGGCCTCGTGCTCGCCTGGTGCGCATCGGCCCAGGACGGCATCCTTGACCGTCTCAAGGCGGCCAATGCCTTTGAAACGCTGCAACTTTCCTTCGTCCAGACGCGCCACAGCGAGATGCTCACGAAAGACCTCGTGAGCGAAGGCCGGCTGTTCCTGGCCGCACCTGACCAGATCCGCTGGGAGGTGCAGAAGCCCTATCAGAGCGTGTTCGTTTCCCGCGGAGAAGGGGAATCCTTCGCTTCCGGAACGGCGGGAAAGGGCCGTCGTTTCCGTATCCCGACCGATAAGGATTTCACCGCAACGGCCCTGGAAGGGGAGGACCTCGCCGTGAGGCTGGTGCCGGTCCGCCGGGATCTCAAGTCGCTGTTCCGGGAAATCATCGTCCACGCCGACAGGCAGACCCTCCGGATCCGTTCCGCCCTCCTGATCGCCCCGGACGGTGACTGGACCCAGTTGGAATTCAAGGACATCCGGGTCAATGTCCCGGTCGATCCCAAACTTTTTGAAACGGAATAACATGCTCCGGGGAACCTTATACGAACTCGTCCGGGCCGATTCTCTCGGCGCCACGGTACGCCTCCTTCCGGAGAGCGCCGTGTATCGGGGACATTTCCCGGGCTATCCCATCACGCCGGGCGTATGCCTGGTGCAGATTGCGCTGGAACTGATCGCCGGAATGGCCGGTCCGGTGCGGCTGGTGGCCGCGAAGAACATCAAGTTCACGAGCCCGGTGATCCCCAAAGAGGGACTGGAACTGCGGTTCGACCTGACCGGAGCGGGGGAGAACTGGTCGGTGGAAATCCATGAAGGCGACGTGCTGTCCGCCAAGATGAGCCTGACCGTCGCATGACCGATCCCCGTCATATCTGTGCCGTGATCCCGACGTACAACAACGGCGGGACGGTCGCGGACGTGGTCCGCGGCGTGCTCCGGCAGGGCCTGCCGGTAATCGTCGTGGATGACGGCAGCACCGACGACACGGCGCAGCGGCTGGAAGGCCTGGAAATCGACAGGATCCGTCACGCCAGAAACCAAGGGAAGGGGCGCGCCCTCAAGACCGGCCTGGAGGAGGCCCGCCGCCTGGGCTACCGCTTCGCCCTCACGCTGGATGCGGACGGGCAGCACGACCCCGCGGACATTCCGGCCCTCGTGGCCGCGGCCGGTCCCCGGACGCTTGTCATCGGCAGCCGCAACCTGACGGCCGAGGGCATGCCCGCCGGCAACACCTTCGCGAACCGCTTCTCGAATTTCTGGTTCACCGTCCAGACCGGACGGAAACTCCCCGATACGCAGACGGGATTCCGGGTCTATCCCCTGGAAGACCTCCCGTCCCTGAGACTCCTGACTTCCCGGTATGAGGCCGAACTGGCCCTCCTCGTCTTCTCCGCCTGGAAGAACCTCCGGATCGTTCCCGTCCCCGTGCGGGTGTATTATCCCGAGGACCGTGTCTCCCATTTCCGGCCCTTCGCCGATTTCTCCCGGATCAGCGTGCTGAACACCGTCCTGTGCGTGCTCGCCCTGGTCTATGGTTATCCCCGGATGCTGCTGGGCCGATGAAGAAGGTCGTCCTGCATATCTACGACTACCTGTCGGCGCACAAGGGGGTGGCCATCTTCGTAATGGCTGTCCTGCTGGGACTCTGCGCGCTTTCCGCCCTGCGCATGGAATACGAGGAGGACATCTCCGCTTTCCTCCCGCAGAGCGAGGAGAGCCGCCGCTATTCCGAGGTCTATAGCCGCCTCGGACAGGACCGGATGGCCGTTTTCTTCTCTTCGGGAACGGAGGATCCGGACCGCCTGATGGACGCGATGACGGCCTTCGGCGCGCATTGGGCAGCGGCCGATACGGCATCGCTGGTGCCCGACCTGCAGGTTTCGGCCGATGCCGGGGCCGCCCAGGAAGTCTTTGACTTCATCCGCACCCATTGGCCCTATTTCCTGACCGAAGCCGATTATGCGCGGATGGATTCCCTCCTGGCCGTTCCCGGCTATGTGGAGGAAAAGATGGCGGAGAACGGACGGAGTTTCTATTCAATGGCGTCGGGTTTCACTTCGGGGTACATCCGCAGCGACCCGCTGGGCCTGTTCTCCCCGGTACTGCAGCGGTTGGAGGCGCTGAACCCCGCTACCCGCAGCCGGGTGGAGGACGGTTTCCTGTTCACGGGTGACGGCCGCACGGGCGTCGTCCTGTTCAACTCTCCCTTCGGCGGCAGCGAATCGGGACGGAATGCCAGCCTGAAAGCCCTTGTGGATACGGTCAAGGCACGGACGGCCGCGGAGTTCCCGGACGTCGAAGTGTTCTCTACCGGCGGCCCAGAAGTGGCGGTGGAGAATGCCTCCCGCATCAAGAAAGACTCCTTCCTGGCCCTCGCGCTGGCGGCCCTCCTGATCTGTCTCGTCCTCTGGCTGAGTTACAAGCGTTTCGCCGATGTCTTCTGGATCCTCGTGTCCATCGTCGCCGGCGCGCTGTTCGCCCTCGGGATCATCGCCCTGTTCAAGAGTTCGGTGTCGCTCATCGTCCTGGGCATCGGGTCCATGATCATCGGCATCGCCGTGAACTATCCGCTCCACTATGTGGACCACCTGAAATATCAGCCCGACAAGCGCAAGGCGCTCGCGGACCAGGTGAATCCGCTCCTGGTAGGCAACATCACCACCGTGGGCGCCTTCCTGTCGCTCCTTCTGCTGAAGGCCGAGGCCCTGCACGATTTCGGCTTCATCGGCGCGATGATGCTGGTGGGTACGATCCTGTTCGTACTCGTGTTCCTGCCGGTCCTCGTCCCGGCGGCCTCCCGGCCCCGGAACACCGTCAAACTGGATTTCGACCGGCACATCCACCTGTCCCCGAAGGCCGGGCGATGGGTTTTCGTCGGCTTCGTCGCCGTGACGGCCGTCCTCTTCTGGCTGAGCCGAGGCATCTCCTTCGACGCCGACATGCACCACATCAATTACATGACGCCGGAGCAGGAACGGGGATTCGCCATCCTGGAAGAGATGGGGGCGTCGGAGGGCGGCGCTTCGTCTGTGTACGTGGTCGCGTCCGGCGCGACGGCGGAGGAAGCGCTGCAGTGCAACGAGGCGCTCGCCCCGCTTTTGCAGGACGCTTCCGGCCTGGGTTCCTTCCTGCCTTCGAAGCGGGAGCAGGCGGTGCGTCTTGCCCGCTGGAACTCCTTCCTGAAGGCCCATCCGGACCTGGGCGACCACATCATCGACGCGGGCCTGCGGACGGGTTTCACGGCCCATGCCTTCCAGCCGTTCTTCGACCTTCTGGACGGGAATTGGACGGTGCAGGAGGCCGGTTATTTCGCTCCGCTTACGGAGACGCTGGGGACGGCGATGTACCTGAAAGGGGAGGACCATGTGCAGATGGTCAATTACCTGAAGGTGGATGACGGGAATGTCGGGGAAGCCGTGGCGGCGCTGCGGGGCAAATTGCCGGAGGGGGCGTTCTGCTTCACCCAGGATGACGTGTCGGGCACGCTGGTGCGCCTGCTGTCGGAGGATTTCGACCGGATCGGTCTCCTGTGCAGCCTGATCGTGTTCTTCTTCCTGTGGCTGTCTTTCGGACGCATCGAACTGAGCCTCGCCTCTTTCCTGCCGTTGGCGGTGGGCTGGGTCTGGATCCTCGGGACGATGCGCCTGTTCGGCCTGCAGTTCAACATCGTGAACATCATCCTGGCGACCTTCATCTTCGGCCAGGGGGACGACTATACCATCTTCATCACCGAAGGCCTGATGTACGAGTATGCGACCGGCCGGAAGATTCTCCGGTCGTTCAAGAACGCCGTGGTCCTGTCGGCCCTCATCATGTTCATCGGCATCGGCGCGCTCATCGTCGCGCGCCATCCGGCCCTGCGGTCCCTGGCTGCCGTGACGGTCGTCGGCATGTTCACCGTCGTGGCGATGGCCTATTACCTGCCGCCGCTGGTGTTCCGTTTCCTGACGACGAAGAAAGGGCAGCCTCGCCGGGTGCCATGGACGCTGGGAAGTTTCCTCCGCACCTGCTTTATCTACCTGGTATTCCTGCTGGCCATGCCGGTATTGACGGTGTGGACCTTCCTGCTGTTCCTGGGGGGACCCACGCCCCGCAAGCGGGAGCGCTACCGCAAGGTTCTGATGAAGGCATCCCGGCTGGCGGTCAGGTCCATCCCCGGCTGCCCGTACACGTTCTCGAACCCCTACGGAGAGGATTTCTCGAAACCGGCGGTGTATATCTGCAACCACCAGTCGCACTTGGACGTCCTGTCCATCATGGCCCTCCATCCCAAGGTCATCATCCTCACGAACGAATGGGTCTGGAACAGTCCGTTCTACGGGTATCTGCTCCGCAAGGCGGAGTTCTATCCCGTTACGGAGGGCGTGGACAAGAATCTGGCCCATATGCGGAACCTGCTGGCGCGGGGCTATTCCGTCCTCATCTTCCCGGAAGGGACCCGGAGTCCGGACTGCCGGATCCAGCGTTTCCACCGCGGGGCGTTCCTGGCGGCCCGGGAACTGGGATTGCCGGTGCTGCCGCTCTATATCCACGGTTTCGGCTATGCGCTGCCCAAGCATGATTTCCTGCTTCGGAAAGCCGGGCTCTATCTGGAGATCGGGAAGCGGTTCGAGGTGCCGGAAGGAGACCTGGCCGCGTTCACGCGGAAAGTCCGTCATGACTATGAACGGGAATACGCCCGGATCCGGAAGGAAAGGGAGACGGCTGCCTACAACGCGGTCTATGTCCGTTACCTGTACCTGTACAAGGGGCATGATGCCCAGGCGGAATGCCGCCGGGTCCTTACGCCGGAAACCCTGGCGCAGGTCGATGCCCTGACCGGTTCCGAACTCACTGTCCGGGAATCCGGGTGTGGCGTCTATGCCCTTCTGGCGGCCTTGACGCATCCCGAGATGAACGTGACGGCCTATGAGGAAGATGAAGAAAATTACCTGACGGCCGTCCGATGTGCGGGCGTTCCGGACAATTTGACGTATATTTGCGCGAAAGGATGAGAAAGTACCTGACTGTTTTGCTGCTTGTCCTGAGCACGGTCCTGCGTGCCCAGACGGTACAAGTATGGGATCCGCCCTTCCAGGGTGCGGCCGACGCCATCCGGAAGGATGCGGTGACCCTGACGGCCTATCTGCCGGAAGGAACGCCGAAGGCCGCCGTCGTCGTGTGCCCGGGCGGAAGTTATTTCTGGCTGGACAGGCGGGGGGAAGGCGAACTGGTGGGCAAGTGGCTCGCCGGGAACGGCATCGCCGCGTACGTGCTCCATTACCGTACGGGCGGCTGGTTCAATTTCACGTTCCACACCCGGGCCGTTTTCGGCGGCAACCGCCATCCGGCCATGATCGCGGACCTGCAGCGGGCCATCACCCTGGTCCGGCAGCAGTATGACGGACCGGTGGGGGCGATGGGCTTCTCCGCCGGCGGACATCTGGTGATGTCGGCGGCGGAATTCTTCGGGACGGATTTCACGGGCCGTGCGGCGGGAACGTCCCTGCGCCCGGATTTCGTGGCACCCGTCTATCCGGTCGTTTCCATGCGGGCGCCCTGCACCCACACCCGGTCCCGCCGCGGTTTGCTGGGCGACGGGCGGACGGGGAACCAGGCCCTTCGCGATTCCCTTTCGCTGGAATGCCATGTCCGGCCCGACACGCCGCCCGTGTTCCTGCTCCGATGCGACGACGATCCGGTGGTGGACCCCGCCAATGCGGAACTGCTGGATGCGGCCCTGACGGAAAAGGGGGTGCCGCACCGCACCGTCCGCTATCGCACCGGCGGGCATGGATTCGGTGCCAACCCGGAGAAAATGACGGAGGATACGGCCCTTTGGCAGGCCGAATTCCTCGATTGGCTTGAAGAGATACATTATGGCAGACATTGAGTTCGAGAGGCCCGAAGTCATCAAGACCTATCAGGAGGGTCTTCTCGCGGAGGCGCTGCAGTACCTGGCGGCGCATTCGAAGTATTATCAGCGGCTGTTCGCGAGTTACCGGATCGACCCGGCGAAGATCCGGACGCTGGAGGACCTCGTGAAGATCCCCTTCACCGAGAAGAAGGACCTGCAACTGTTCAATGACGATTTCCTGTGCTGTCCGAAGGAGAAGATCGTGGATTACGTCACGACTTCCGGCACCCTCGGGGATCCCGTCACCTTCGGCTGTACGGAAAAGGACCTGCAGCGGCTGGCTTTCAACGAAAGGAAGTCCTTCCCCTGCGCCGGCGTCCGGCCCGGGGACATCGTCCAACTGATGACGACCCTCGACAAGCGTTTCATGGCGGGACTGGCCTATTTCCTGGGCATCCGGGAACTCGGCGCCAGCGTCATCCGCGTCGGGAACGGCATCCCGGAACTCCAGTGGGACACCATCCGGCGCCTCCAGCCCGATACCATCATGTGCGTCCCTTCCTTCATCCTGCGCCTGATCCAGTACGCGGAAGAGCACGGCATCGACTATCGGAACTCTTCCGTGCGGCGGATCATCGGCATCGGCGAAGGCCTCCGGGACCAGCGGTTCGAACTGAATCTCCTCGGCCGCCGGATCAAGGAGAAATGGGACGTGGACCTGTTCGCGACCTATTCCTCCACGGAGATGGGGGCGACCTTCTCCGAATGCCCCTACGGCTGCGGCGGGCATGTCCATCCGGAACTGATCATCGTCGAGATCATCGGCGAGGACGACCTTCCCGTGCCCGACGGGGAAGTGGGCGAGGTCGTGGTCACGACGCTGGGCGTGGAGGGAATGCCGCTCCTGCGTTTCCGGACGGGCGACATGGCCGCGAAAGTCACGGACCAGTGCCGTTGCGGCCGCTGGTCTTACCGGCTCACGCCGCTGGTGGGCCGCAAGAACAACATGATCAAACTCAAGGGGACGACCTTGTATCCGCCGGCCGTGAACGACGTCCTGGACAATACCGACTACGTGGAGAACTATGTGGTGATCGTGGAGGAAAGCGACGCCGGTACCGACGACGTGCTCGTGAAACTGGGACTCAAATACCAGCCGGAATTCGACCCGGTGAAGGACCTCAAGGACCGTTTCCGTTCCCGCATCCGCGTGGCACCCCGCATCGAGGTCTGTCCCGTGGGTGAGGTGGCGGCCATCCTGTATCCGGCCCAGTCCCGCAAACCCGTGAAATTCATCGACAGAAGGCCCCGGCATGCCTGATGGCGGCCGGCCGTCTCCTGGAGACCTGCGCAGAAACCTGCTATGAAAAAGACATTGACCCTCCTCCTCGCGGCCTTCCTGGGACTGAACCTGAGCGCCCAGGTGTTCACGGACGCATCGGCCTTCCCCGTGTACGGCAAGGCATCCGAAGCGACGAAAACGCGCTATCAGCGGCTTCCCGCCGCCCTGGAAGGCGTTTCCCGCGCCCCTGTGTGGAACCTCGGCACCCAGAGCGCCGGTCTGTACCTGCGCTTCCGTTCCAACTCCACGTCTATCCATGCACGGTGGACATCGACCTACGGGAGCCAACTCTCGAACATGTGCCCGACCGGCGTCCGCGGACTGGACCTGTACATCCTCGTGGACGGAACCTGGCGGCACGCGGGCGTGGCCCGGCCGTCGAATCAGAAGACGACCACGGATTGCATGGTGAAGAACATGACGCCGGAGGAGCGGGAGTACATGATGTACCTGTCCTTGTATGACGGGGTCGATGCGCTGGAGATCGGGGTCGATGAAGGGGCCACGCTCAGCCAGCCGCTTGCCCCGACGCCCCGTACGGAGCGGCCGGTGGTCATGTACGGCACCAGCATCCTGCAGGGCTGCAGCGCCAGCCGTCCGGGCATGGCCCATACGAACATGATCGCCCGAGCCCTGGACCGCGAAGTCATCAACCTGGGCTTCAGCGGGAACGCGCTCCTGGATCTGGAAATCGCCCGTCTGATGGCCTCCGTGCCCGATCCGGCGGTCTTTGTGCTGGACTACGCGCCCAACGCCTACGCGCCGATGATCAGGGAGCATGGCGAGGAATTCTTCCGCATCCTCCGCGATGCGCATCCGGACGTGCCGGTCATCTTCATCGAGGACGTGATCTTTCCGCACACCCTGTTCGACAGCGCCATCCGGAAAGAGGTGGAAGACAAGAACTTCGAGCAGAAAGCCCTCTTCGAGCGGCTCAGGAAGCAGGGAGAGAAGGGCATCTATTTCATCCCCGCCGCGAAGATGACCGAACCCGACGGAGAATCCACCGCCGACACCATCCACCTGACGGACCTGGGCATGAAGCGCTACGTGGACCTCGTCCTTCCGGTCATCCGCAAGGCCTTGCGCAAAGCGCACAAATAGATTCCGGGTCAAGCCCGGAATGACGTTTTTTCTCACTACCTTTGCAGCGTATGATCCACAGCGACATGGTATGGGATCCGCTCCGGAAAAAGAGCGTTCGGCTGACCCCCGAGGAGGAGGTCAGGCAGTGGTTCATATCCGTGCTGCACGAGGGGATGAAGGTTCCCGAGCACATGATGATGAGCGAGGTGTCCCTGACCTGGAACGGCCTGGATTACCGGGCGGACATCGTCGTCTATGACCGGCAGGCCCGTCCGCTCCTCGTGACCGAATGCAAGCGGCCGGAGGTGGAACTGACGCAGGAGGTCGTGGACCAGGCCATCCGGTACAATAACGCGCTGGATGTGCGTTACATCGTGATTACCAACGGGTTGAAGACCTTTATGTTCGAGCGGGACGCGGACGGCTTCGTCTTCGTGGACCGGGCTCCGCTCTGGGAGGATATGCTATGCCGACGATAACGGAAGGATACCTGGACGCACCGGTGTTCCAACTGGTGTCCGACGTCGCGGCCGGTCTGGGCGTGCGCGCCTTCGTCATCGGCGGCTACGTCCGCGACTGTTTCCTGGGCCGTCCCAACACGGACATCGACATCGTCGTGGAGGGAAGCGGCATCGACCTCGCCAAGGCCGTTGCCGACAGGATCAGAACCAACGTGAGCGTGTTCAAGAACTTCGGTACCGCGATGCTGCACTACAAGGGCATCGAAGTGGAGTTCGTAGGCGCCCGCAAGGAGTCCTACCACCGCGATTCCCGGAAACCCATCGTGGAGGACGGCACGCTGGAAGAGGACCAACTCCGGCGGGATTTCACCATCAACGCGATGGCCTTCAGCCTGAACAGGGAGGACTTTGGGGCGCTAGTCGATCCCTTCGGCGGCATCCGCGACCTCTCCGCAGGCATCATCCGCACGCCGCTCCAGCCCGAGCAGACCTACAGCGACGACCCGCTGCGGATGCTCCGGGCCATCCGCTTCGCCGCGCAACTCTCCACCCCGGAACACGCCTTCACCATCGTCCCGGAATCCCTGGAAGCGATGAAGGCGATGAAGGACCGGCTGAAGATCCTCTCCTCCGAACGCATCGTGGAGGAAGTGAACAAGATGCTCCTTACGCGGAAACCGTCCATGGCGTTCCGCCTGATGGACGATACCGGCCTGCTGGAGCAGTTCCTCCCGCAACTCGTGCAACTCAAGGGCGTGGAGACGGTCGAGGGCAAAGGCCATAAGGAGAACTTCTCCCATACCCTGCAGGTGCTGGACAACGTAGCGGAAAGCGAGGAAGGGGAGCCCAACCTCTGGCTCCGCTGGGCCGCCCTCCTGCACGACATCGGCAAGCCCGCCTCCAAGCGCTATGCGCCGGGCCAGGGCTGGACCTTCCATGGGCACGAAGTCATCGGGGCCCGGATGGTCCCGAAGATCTTCCAGGAGTTGAAGATGCCCCTCAACGAGAAGATGAAATACGTGCAGAAACTGGTGAACCTGCATCTGCGCCCGATCGCCCTCGTGGACGACGGGGTGACGGATTCCGCGGTGCGCCGGCTCCTGTTCGACGCCGGCGACGACATCGACGACCTCATGCTCCTCTGCCACGCGGACATCACCTCCAAGAACCCCGTGAAGGTCGCCCGCCTGCACCGCAACTTCCAGTTGGTGAAGGCGAAACTGGTGGAGGTGGAGGAAAAGGACAAGATCCGCAACTGGAAGAACCCCATCACCGGCGACTACGTGATGGAGGTCTTCGGCATCGGCCCCTGCAACCTCATCGGCCAGATCAAGGAGACCGTCAAGAACGCCATCCTGGACGGGGTCATTCCCAATACCCCCGAAGCCGCCGACTGGCTCATGCGCGAAAAGGCCGCCGAACTGGGCCTGAAGCCCGTGAAATGATTCTCCGGCGATGATCGACGCATACCTCGCATACATCCGGGACATCCGGCGGTACTCGCCGCGGACGCAGGACATCTACCGGGATGTCCTGGATGACTTTTCGCGTTTCAGCGAAGGAGAGGTGGTGCCGTCGCTCACGCCGTCCATGTTGCGGCGGTACGAGGCGGAATGCATGGGGCGGGGGCTGAAACCGCGGACCGTCCACCAGCACATGTCCGTGCTGAGCGGTTTCTGCCGGTTCCTGATGGGGAAGGGCGTGCTGAAGTCCAACCCGGCGCGGACCGTGAAACGGCCCAAGATGGAGAAACGCCTGCCGGAATACTATCCGGAAAAGTCGATGGACGCGTATTACACGGCCACGGAGCATTGGGCCGGAGAAGACGAACTGGAGATCCTGCGCAGTTTCGGCCCGGCGCCCCGGGACAAGACGGCGGTGGAGATCTACCGCGCCCGGCTGCGCCGGCTCATCGTGAGCCTGCTCTTCGGGACGGGCATCCGGCGGGCGGAACTCATCGGCCTGCAGGTGAACTCCTTCGACCCCGCCCGGCAGATCCTCCGGGTGCTCGGGAAGGGCGACAAAATGCGAGAAATTCCCCTCATACCTTCACTTTGTCACGAAATTTGCTTATATTTACAAGCAGTTGAGTCGATGAGAGGCGGCGCGCCGCCTGCGGACGGTCCCCTCCTCGTGACGGAAAAGGGCAGGCCCCTGTATCCCAATTACGTGGACCGGACCATCAAGACGGAACTCGACGGGTACGGCATCACCGGGAGGAAATCCCCCCATGTGCTCAGGCATTCGGTCGCCACGGCCCTCCTGGACGACGGCGCGGACCTGAACTCCATCAAGGAGATGCTCGGACACGCGTCCCTTGCCGCCACGCAGGTGTACACGCACAACTCCGTCGACCGGCTGAAGAAAGTGTATAACAACGCCCATCCCAGGGCAAAAAACGGAGGCTCAAATGATTAATGTGAAGTCCCTGAAGTTCGAT
>JAFXMA010000114.1 GCA_017530725.1 Bacteroidales bacterium | reverse complement strand
TCGTGGATGTCGAAGGCGTCGAAGAAGGTCTGGAAGTTACGCACGGACACGTTCACGCGGTTCACGGCCAGCGAGTGCGGGTCGATGTTCGTCAGACGGGCCTTCTCCTGGTCGGTGATGTTCTGGGCCCAGATGTTTCCGTAAGAGAGGTAGAAGCGCTGCTGGGGGGTGAAGCCGTCGATGACCGGCTTGTCCAGTTTGCCGTTCAGGGCATTCTCCAGGGCGGAGTACGCGATGGACAGACCGCCGTGGTCGCCGATGTTCTCACCGAGGGTGAAGCGGCCGTTGGCGTGGACGCCCGGGAGGACCTCCACGGCGTCGAACTGGGCGGCGAGTTTGTCACCGAGGGCGTCGAACTTCGCCTTGTCCGCGTCAGTCCACCAGTTCACCATGTTGCCCTTCGCGTCGAACATCGAACCCTGGTCGTCGAAGCCGTGGGACATCTCGTGGCCGATGACCACGCCGATGCCGCCGTAGTTCACCGCCTCATCCGCCTCGGGATCGAAGAACGGCTTCTGCAGGATGCCGGCCGGGAAGCAGATCTCGTTGGTGGTGGGGTTGTAGTAGGCGTTCACCGTCTGCGGGGTCATGCCCCATTCGGTCTTGTCCGTGGGCTTGCCGAGTTTGGAGAGGTTGTCCTGCACATACCAGGCGCTGGCGTTGCGGAGGTTCTCATAGTAGGTGTTCTCCGGGTTGATGGCGAGGGTGCTGTAGTCCTTCCACTTGTCGGGATAGCCGATCTTCACGGTGAAGGAGGCGAGTTTCTCGTGGGCGCGGACCTTCGTAGTGTCGCTCATCCATTCGAGGGCGTCGATGTGCTGGCCCAGGGCGGTGCGGAGGTTCTCCACGAGTTCAACCATCTGCTTCTTGGAAGACTCCGGGAAGTAGCGCTCGACATACATCTGGCCGACGGCCTCGCCGAGGAGGCTGTTCGGGACATTCATCGCACGCTTCCAGCGGGGCTGCTGCTCCTGGGCACCGGACATCTGGTGGGAGAAGAACTCCCAGGAGGCGGTGTAGAAGTCATCGGAGAGGGCGCCGCACTGGCCGGAGACGAACTGGGCGAGGAGATAGGCCTTCAGGGTCTCGAGGTCGCACTCCTTGAAGAGTTTGTTCAGGCCGTCGAAATAGGAAGGCTGGCCCACGACCACCTTGTCCTGGGCGGGAATGTTCGCGGCGGCGCACACGCGGCCGAAACGGAGTTCGGGCCAGCGGGCGTCGATCTGGGCGGAGGACATCGGGTTGTAGCCTGCTACCACGTCGCGGTTCTGCTCGCGGCTCCAGAAGATGGGTGCCATCGCATTCTCGACCGCCATGTCCTTCGCGGCGACCTCCTCAGCGTTCTCCACGCCGGCGAGGGTGAGGGCCTTCACGAGGAAAGCCTGGTAGCCGGCCTTGAGGGCTGCGTTGGTCTCCAGGAGATAATAGTCGCGGTCGCCCATGCCCAGGCCGCCCTGGCTCAGGTAGAGGACCTGCATGTCACTGTTGGTCAGGTCAGCCTCCACGCCGGCGCCGAAGAAACCGCCTTCCCCGTAGAGGTTCATCTTGCCGAGGAGGTCGGCGAGGGCATCCTTGGAGGAAACCGCCTGGATCTCGGCGATGTAAGGCTGGATGGGCTGGGCGCCCAGGGCGTTGCGGGTGGTGGAGTCGAGGGCCATCTTGTAGAGGTCCGCGATCTTCTGGTCCAGGGAACCGGGTTCCGCCTGGAGGGTGGCCATGCTCTCGAAGAGTTCGTTCAGGTTCTTCTGGGTGGTTTCCCGGATGGCGTCGAAGGAGCCGTAGCGGGAGAATTCGGGCTTGAGGGGATTCTTGACCTGCCAGCCGCCGGTGGCGTACTGGTAGAAATCCGCTTTCGGAGAGGTGGAGGGATCCAGGTCCGTCAGGTCCAGGGCTCCCTTTCCACGCTGATTGCAGGCCGCAAGGGCGCAAAGCATCATCATAAGGATCGGTAACTTTTTCATAACGATGACTAATAATACACAGTCAAAAGCATAAGTTTGCAAATGTACGCATAATTGTGCATCTTTGTATTCCTTTTGACAAGAATTTTATGGCCAAGAACAATATCGCTGCGCGCTGGCTGGTCGGCACTTTGGGCCTCGTCCTGATCGCTTTCGGAGTCGCGCTTTCCCTGAAATCCAACCTGGGCACCGCACCCCCGTCCTGCCCGCCGGCCGTCCTCAACCTGAAATGGACCGCCATCTCCTTCGGCACCTTCACCTGGATGATGCACCTGCTGTTCATCGCCGCGCAGATGGCGATGCGCCGCAAGGTGCTGGACGTCC
>JAFXMA010000017.1 GCA_017530725.1 Bacteroidales bacterium | reverse complement strand
TTAGCATTTTTTTAAGTGGTTGCAAGCAATCCAAATCTCTCCACTTCTGTTTTTGGGACGGCAAAGGTACGACTATTTTTTGAATCCGCAAGCGAAAAATTGACTTTTTTCAAATTTCTTCGCTTCCTCCCGGAAGGACAGGGACTAATAGTCCCCCCGGTCCATCTCGCGGCGGACGTCGCGTTCCTTGATGGTATTGCGCTTGTCGTACTCCTTTTTACCCTTGGCGAGGGCGATGAGGAGTTTGGCGTAGCCGTTGTCGGCGATGAAAAGTTTGACGGCGACGATGGTGAGGCCGGTTTTCTTGTCCTCCATCAGCAGGTGGTTCAGTTCCTTGCGGGTGAGGAGGAGCCGGCGGTCGCGGACAGGTTCGTGCTGACCCCAGGAGCCCCAGTGGTACTGGGCGATGTTCATCCCCCGGACGAAGAGTTGGTTGCCGACGAAATAGCAGTAGGCATCCTGGAGGGAAGCCTTTCCCGCCCGGATGGACTTGATCTCCGTGCCCACCAACTGGATGCCGGCGGTATAGGTCTCCAGGAACTCGTAATCGAACGAGGCCCGGCGGTTCTTGATCTGGATGGTGCTCTTCGCTTTCGGCATAGGGTTGCAAAGGTAGTACTTTTTCTCTAATTTTGCGCTATGCCCCTGCCGAACAAGACCAACCTCCTGCCCGACCGTCCCGGTATCCCGCCGATGGCGGCGATGCCCGAGCCCGAAACCATCGACATTCCCGCCCTCGCGAAGGCCTGTGCCGACGGGGACATCGACCTGGTCTGCGTCCTCGGCCCCACCGCCTCCGGCAAGACACGCTATGCGGTGCAACTGGCCCGTGCCCTGGGCAACGCGGAGATCCTGTCGGCCGATTCGCGGCAGGTGTATTGTGGGATGGACATCGGGACGGGTAAGGACCTTGACGAGTATGGCGAGGTGCCGTACCACCTGATCGACATCGTCCCGGCCGGCAGCAAATACAACATCTACGAGTATCAGGCGGCTTTTGCCGATGCCTGGGCCGATGTCCGCGCCCGTGGCTGCGTCCCCATCCTGTGCGGCGGCTCCGGCCTGTACATCGAGTCCGCCACCCGGGCCTACAAGTTCGACCGTGAGAACGGCGTCCCGGCGGCGCGCCTGCCGCAGAAGACCTTCTACATCGGCACCCTCGTTTCCCGCGAGGAACGCGTCGCCCGCATCGACCGCCGCCTGGACGAGCGCCTGGAAGACGGTCTCATCGAAGAAATCCAGGGGCTCCTGGCGAGCGGCATCCCCGCCGAAGACCTCCTCTGGTACGGCCTTGAATATAAGTTTGTTACGCAGTACGTGCTGGGAGAACTCTCCTTTGACGAAATGCACATTCTCCTCGCCAACGCCATCCATCAGTTCGCCAAGCGCCAGATGACCTGGTTCCGCGGCATGGAGCGCGACGGCGTCCGCATCCACTGGGTCCGCCCCTGACTCTCCTTCTGGCAGTGGCGGGTTACTGCTTCGTGGGCTGGTGGGAGAAGGAGCGGCGGGGGCCTTCGGCCTCGCGCCAGTAGGTCGCGTCGAAATCCGTCGGATAGGCGAATCCCTCCCCTTCATGCGAGAGCCGGAAAGCCAGATACGTGATGGGCAGGCCCATCTTCAGGAACATCGTCTCGTAGAAGGTCTGGACTTCGAACACGGAATCCAGATCCGGGAGAGATTCCTGCGCTACGCTTGGAATGACAAGGGGGGCATTGTAAATGTCAACGCCTGATGCCAGCACCTGCAAGCCATTGGCCCGGATAACGGACTGGGTGTATTCGTAGAGGAAGCGGGAGTCGGTCTTGAGGTGGACGATGCCGTCCGACTTGAGGAAACGGTGATAGCGCTGCAGGAAAAGCGGCGAGGTGAGGCGGGCGTTCTCGCTGCCTCGTAGTTGCGGGTCGGAGAACGTGAGCCAGATCTCGGAGACTTCGCCGGGACCGAAGAACGCGTCGATGAACTCGATGCGGGTACGGAGGAATGCGACATTGCCCATCTTTTCTTCCGTCGCTTCCTTGGCGCCCTTCCACAACCGGGCTCCCTTGATGTCCACGCCGATGAAATTCATTTCGGGATGCCGCCGGGCCAGGGCGATGGTGTAATCCCCCTTTCCGCAGCCCAGTTCCAGCACGATGGGCTGGTCCTTCCCGAACATGTCGGCATTCCAGCGGCCCTTGATGGCATGGTCCCGGAGAATCAGTTCCCGGGAGCCTTCCGGCTTGGCCAGCACGGAAGCGGCGTCCGGCTGCAGCAGGCAGCGGAACGTCTCGTTTTCAGCGAATTTCCTGAGTTTACCGTGTCCCATCACTCCTTGTTTCTGGCAACCACCAGGCCCATTCCCCGCAGCCCCTCCGGAGGGTCCGTCACCCGCACGGTCACCTGCCACGGTCCCCACTCCCCGGGCCGCACACCGGCCCGGTACGGGGCCCGAACATCGCGGGAAAACAGGCTCAGATGCCCCTCCATCGGCAGATAGACCTCCTCCTTGAATACATGGAAGGAAGGCGAAGTCCAGGTTACCGTGAGCGGCAGCGCCTGCATCTTCCGAAGCGAATCCTGCGGCGCATCGACCCGGGTATAGAAGTCGAAATCATACGTCGCCGTGCTGTCCGTCATATCCACGAAGAAGGTATAGGGTCCCTCCCCTTTCACGAACTCCTCCACCGACATCGGTTCACGACAGCCGGTGAAAAGCATCAGGGAAAAGAGGATATGCAGGGATTTACGCATCCGTCTTCTTGGGTTTCTGGTTATTTCCGCCCTTGCTGCCTTTGTTCTTGTTGTTCCGATTCTTGTTGCGGCGCTTTTTCTTGCGGGCCTCGTCGAAACGGGAGATGCTGTCGTCGCCGACGGCGGTGACGAACTCCGGAGCGACGGGCTCGGCGTCCGGGAGAAGCGTCTCGGGCTTCTGGCCGTTCCGGTTCATCATGATGATCTCGCGGACCTCGGCGGCCGGGAGCGGATACATCTTCGCCAGGGAACCCTTCTCGTAGGAGAAGTACATCGTCTCCGCCAGGATGTCCGTCTTCACCAGATATGCGGGACCGTCCTCGAACTCAAGCGGTTCCGAGACCTTCGGGATGCGTGAGTGCGCGTCCATGTAGTTCGACACCTCGTAGTTCAGACAGCACTTGAGTTTGCCGCACTGGCCGGCCAGTTTCTGCGGATTCAGGGACAGGTCC
>JAFXMA010000113.1 GCA_017530725.1 Bacteroidales bacterium | reverse complement strand
GGCATGGAGGCGCAGGACATGAACATCTTCAACATCATCCAGAAGAACCGCAAGGGCTGCGTGATCGTCGTGAACAAGTGGGACCTCTTCGAGAAGGAGTCCAACACCATGCGGGACTATACCGAGGCCCTGAAGGCCCGCCTGGCCCCGTTCAACGACATTCCCATCGTGTTCACCTCGGTCCTGAACAAGCAGCGCATCCTGGAGGTGCTCAACGCCGCCGCCCATGTGGCGGAGAACATGTCGCGCCGCATCCCCACCTCCGAACTGAACGACGCGATGCTCCCCGAGATCGAGAACTATCCGCCGCCGGCCTGGAAGGGCAAGTACGTAAAGATCAAGTACGTCACCCAACTCCCCACCAGGACCCCGCAGTTCGCGTTCTTCTGCAACCTGCCGCAGTGGGTGAAGGACCCTTACAAGCGCTTCCTGGAGAACAAACTCCGCCAGCACTTCGACTTCACCGGCTGCCCCATCCAAGTGTACACCAGAGCGAAATAGAATATGTTTGACGCGAAGAAAGTCAAGGACGCATGCGTCCAGTGGATCCGGGACTGGTTCGAGGAGAACGGTCCGGGATGCAACGCCGTCATCGGCATTTCCGGCGGCAAGGACAGTTCCGTGGTGGCCGGCCTCTGTGTGGAGGCCCTCGGCGTGGACCGCGTGATCGGCGTGACCATGCCGAACGGCATCCAGCCGGACATCGACGATTCGATCCGCCTCATCAACCACCTGGGAATCAGGCGGTACGACGTGAACATCGGCGCCGCCTACGACGCCCTGATGGCGGAAGTGGAACGGAAACTGGGGCATGAGGCATCGGCCCAGACCCGCATCAACATGGCCCCGCGCCTGCGGATGACGGCTCTCTACGCCGTCTCCCAGTCCAACAATGGCCGCGTCGCCAACACCTGCAACCTCTCCGAGGACTGGGTGGGCTACAGCACCCGCTACGGCGATGCCGCGGGCGATTTCTCACCCCTCGGCGGCCTCACCGTGCAGGAAGTCGTCGCCGTCGGCAAGGTCCTCGGCCTGCCCGTGGACCTCGTGGAGAAAACCCCGTCCGACGGCCTCTGCGGCAAGACCGACGAGGACAACCTCGGCTTCACCTATGCCGTCCTGGACCGCTACATCCGCACCGGTGTGTGCGAGGATCCCGACACGAAGGCGCTCATCGACCGCAAGCACGCGATGAACCTCTTCAAACTCAAGCCCATCCCTCATTTCGACCCGGAAATCTGAGATGGGTACGGCGCAACGGGAAATCTGGATCGACTGGATGCGGGTCGTCGCCTGCTTCCTGGTGATGCTCACGCACAGTTGTGAGCCATTCTACCTGGGCGGGGAAGGGTCGCTCATCCTGACGAAGGCCGACGCCATCTGGGTGTCCATCCTGAATGTGATACCGCGGGCGTCGGTGGCTCTTTTCGTCGTGGCTTCCAGTTATCTGCAGTTTCCACTGCACTATTCCGCCGGGGAGTTCTTCCGGCGGCGAGCGTCGCGCATCCTCATCCCCTTCGTGATCTGGTCCGTCGTGTACGCCCTGGCCTGGGGCGAACCCGTGCGGAATTTTAAGGACCTCTTGCTGAACTTCAACTACGCGGCCGGCCATCTGTGGTTCGTGTACATGCTCGTGGGTGTGTACCTGGTCATGCCGCTGTTGTCGCCGTGGGCGGAGAAAGTAGGGAAGAAGGAACTGCTGGTGTACCTGGGTATCTGGCTCTTCACGACCATCATCCCGTTCATCCGTCAGTGGGCGGGCGGTCCCGCGCCTGTCATGTACGGGCCGTCCGGCATCCCGAACCCGGCGAAATATCCCCTCTGGGGCGAGGCCAGTTGGAACGCGTACGGCGTGTTCTACTACCTGAGCGGTTTCATCGGCTATCTGCTGCTGGGCCTGTATTTCCGGAAGTTCGTGGGTAAACTGTCCTGGGGCAGGACGCTGGCGCTGGCCATCCCGCTGTTCCTCGCGGGCTTCGCCGTCTGCAACGCAGGCTTCCTCACCCGGGTCTGGGCCGATTCCAAGGGCGTTTTCCCGATCGAGGGCCCTGTAGGGCTCGCCGCCCTTTGGGAAGGACCGTGGTTGAACGACACCTTCGGCGTGGCGCTGATGACCATCGCCTGGATTCTCCTGTTCCGGAAGATCGAACGGACCGACAGGTTCTACGACCATGTCCTGCTTCCGGTCTCCAAGGCCAGTTACGGCATGTACCTTTCGCACCTGCTGGTTCTCGGGCTGATCGCCGGATGGATCCGGACGTCCCTCGGACTGGGTACCGAGGGCGTGCTGGGCACCGTCTGGACCACCCCCGTACAGATATTCTCCATCGCCATCCTCTCCTTCGTGAGCGTCGCGCTGGCCTGCGTGCTGGTGCAGAAGATTCCGAGGGTGGGGAAGTGGCTGATGGGCTAAACGATATAGGCCGATGGCAAAGGACTACCTGGAGTTGGCGGAACTGCTCGCCCGCGTGAAGGAAAGCGTCGAGGACGCTTTCCCCGACCGATACTGGGTGAAGGCGGAGATCGGCTCCTGGAGTCCGCGGGCCAACGGCCACTGCTATCTGAACCTGACCCAGAGCGATAGGGGGAAACCCGTCGCCGACATCCGGGCCATGATCTGGAAGTGGCACTATCCGATGCTCAAGGCCTTCTTCGAGCAGGAGACCGGCCAGCCGCTCCAGGCGGGCATCACCGTCCTGGTACGGGTCCAGGTCCATTTCAGCGAGCAGTTCGGGATGTCCCTGTTCATCGACGAAATCGACCCGGCCTTCACGGTGGGGGAACAGGCGCTCGCGAAAAAGAAGGCCATCGAGAAACTCACCGCCGGCGGCTATCTGGAAATGCAGCAGGAACTGGCCCTCCCGGAACTGCCGTACCGGCTGGCCGTCATCACGTCCAGGACCGCGGCGGGCTACGGCGATTTCCGGCGACACCTGCTGGAGAACGAGGCCGGTTATGCCTTCCGGTTGGACCTGTATGAAGCCCTGATGCAGGGCGAGCAGGCCCCGGCCTCCATCGTTTCCGCCATCCTGGAAGCCCAGGAGCAGCCCTATGACGCGCTTCTGATCCTGCGCGGCGGCGGCTCCGAGATGGACCTGGCCTGTTTCGATGACTATGACCTGGCGGTCGCCATCGCAACCTGTCCGGTGCCGGTCATCACGGCCATCGGCCACGACCGCGATTTCCACATCGCGGACCTCGTGGCGAACCGTTATGTGAAAACACCCACCGCCCTTGCCGACCTGTTCCTGGACATCTACGCGGACGAAGACGCCCTGCTGGACGCCCTCCAGACCCGCGTCCGGCACGCCGTCGCCGACCGCCTGGGCGGGATGGTCCGGAATGTCGATGCGCTTGCGCAACGGCTCCGCCTTTCCCTCCAGGGCCGGTTCCACGAGGAGGAACAGCGGGTGCAGGCGCGCATTGCCCGTATCCGGCTGGGGTTGACACAGAAATACGGTTCCCTGGTCCGGCTGGCCGATGCGGCCGCGCACCGCGTGCGGTTCGCCGCCGGTGCCCGCATCAGCCAGGAGTTCTCGGCCCTAGCCCTGAAGGAGGCCCTGATCAAGGCATCCGATCCAAGGAACATCCTGGGACTCGGCTACGTGCTGGTGACGGGGCGCGACAACAAGGTCCTCAAGAGCGTGGATCGGGTGCAGGTCGGCGACCGGATCGGCGTCCGCTTCTCCGACGGAGCGCTCACGGCGAAAGTGGACGAGGTGTACAGCGAACGGATTGACAAGGAAAAAACAGCATAGGATATGGAAGAAAAGTTCGATTACGCGAAGGCGGTGAAGGAATTGGAGGAGATTGCCGCGAAAGTGGAGGATCCGGCCACGAAACTGGATGACATCGATGCGCTCGTGACCCGGAGCAACGCCCTGCTGAAGGCGTGCCGGGAGTACCTGAGGGGCGTGAAGGAGCGGATTGACAAACTGGAGGAATAGATTTCCCGACAAGTACGAATTGACAGATATGAAGAAACTTTACGAAACCGACCCGTACCTCCTGCCGTACAAGGAAGCCATCCAGGCCCGGCATGAGCGGATCCTGGGCATGAAGAAGCACATCGCCGGCGACGGCCTGCTGAAGGATGCCGTGAACAACCACATGTACTATGGCCTGCATCGCTGTGACGACGGTTCCTGGATCTTCCGCGAGTGGGCGCCGAACGCCACCAAGATTTACCTGGTGGGCGATTTCAACAACTGGAAGCGTTCGGACGCCTATGCTTTGAAGCCCATGGGCGGCGGCAACTGGGAACTTTCCCTCCCGGGATTCTTCCTGCAGCACGGCGAACTGTACAAACTGTACATCGAATGGCCCGGCGGGGCGGGGGAGCGCCTCCCCTCGTACGTCACCCGTGCCGTCCAGGACGAAGTCACGAAAGCCTTCGCGGCCCAGGTCTGGGACCCGGCCGAAAAGTATGTCTGGAAGCATCCCAGGGCCGGCAAGCGTCCGCATCCGATGATCTACGAGTGCCACATCGGCATGTCGTCCGAGCAGGAGAAGGTCGCTTCCTTCGAGGATTTCCGCACTACCGTCCTTCCGAAGGTCAAGAAACTCGGGTATGACACCCTCCAGATCATGGCTCTGCAGGAGCATCCCTACTACGGCTCCTTCGGCTACCAGGTGTCCAACTTCTTCGCCTTGAGTTCCCGCTTCGGTACGCCGGAGGAGTTCAAGCGCCTGGTGGACGACGCGCACGGGAAGGGCATCGCCGTGGTGATGGACATCGTCCACAGCCATAGCGTGGACAACGAGGTCGAGGGCCTTTCGAACTTCGACGGCACCGACCATCTGTACTTCTATTCAGGCCCGCAGGGCCGCCATCCCGCCTGGGGTTCCCGCTGCTTCGACTATGGCAAGGACGAGACCAAGTACTTCCTCCTGTCGAACGTGAAATACTGGATGGAGGAATACCACATCGACGGTTTCCGCTTCGACGGGGTCACCTCCATGCTGTACTGGGACCACGGTCTCGGAAAGGATTTCGTGGGCTATGACAATTATTTCAACCAGGGCGTGGACGAGAATGCGGTGACGTATCTCGCCCTGGCGAACATCCTGGTGCGGGAAATGGACCCGAACGCCTTCACCATCGCCGAGGACATGTCCGGCATGGCCGGCCTGGCCGCGCCGCTGGAAGCCGGCGGCGTCGGCTTCGATTACCGGATGTCGAT